>JAZUAV010000077.1:0-6444 GCA_045638165.1 Methanobrevibacter sp. | reverse complement strand
CGCATGGTTAGACTGGAAGATTATGGAAGAAATCGCTGTCAGAATGGGTGTTCCAAGAGCATTATTCCACTACGAATCTGCTGAAGAAATCTTTGATGAAATCAGAGAATGTGCTCCAATCATGGCTGGTATGAACCGTGAAAGATTAGACACTCCTGAAGCACTTCACTGGCCTTGTCCTTCCGAAGATGACCCATGTCAACCATTAATGCACAAAGTAAAATTCGCACACCCTGACGGTTTAGGAGTCTTCCAAGCATTAGAACACAAAGGACCTGTTGAAACCGTAGATGATGAATATCCATTATTATTAACAACTACTAGGATTTTGTTCCACTATCACGCAGCAATGACTAGAAGATGTGAAACCTTAAACAATGAGGTAAAAACTGGATTCATCGAAATCAACACTAAAGATGCTGAAGCTAGAGGAATCTTAAACGGTGAAGTAGTAAGAGCTTTCTCAAGAAGAGGAGAAATTGCAATTCCTGCTCGTGTAACTGACGACATCAGAGAAGGTATTGTAAACATCCCAATGCACTTTGTAGAATGTGCTGCAAATGTATTAACCAACTCCGATTCATTCGACCCTAAATCCAAAATGGTTGAATTAAAAGCTTGTGCTATCCAAGTAGAAAAACTCCCTGACGTTGTAGAAATGAAAGGAGAAGTCTACAAAGAAGGTACTGACACTGAAATCAAAGCTGAAAACATGGCAACTACCACCGTAAAAGTAGGTAAATAAACGAGGAGTAGATTTAAATGAGCGCAAAAATTAACGATATGTACTACGCATACTCTGCTATCGAAGATATCAAAGAAAAAGGAGAGTACGGTGGAGTAGTAACTACTATCATGAAATACTTATTAGAAGAAGGTATCGTTGACGGTGTTGTCGGTGTAACCCAAGGTCACGATATTTATGATGGTGTACCAACTCTTATCACTGACCCTGCTGATGTTATTAAAACTGCAGGTTCCATTCACTGCGGTACTTTAAACATTGCTAAATTCGTATCCAAATACTTAGATGGCGCAAGATACATGAAACTCGCTGTTGCATGTAAACCTTGTGATGCAATGACCATCCGTGAATTAATGAAAAAAGGAAAAATCATCGAAGAAAACGTCATTATGATCGGTGTTAACTGTGGTGGAACTATGTCACCTGTTCCAACCATGAACATGATTAGAGATGTATATGATTTAGATCCTAAAGACGTTATCAAAGAAGAAATCGCTAAAGGTAAACTCATCATGGAAACTGCTGATGGCGAAAAAGCTTTCAAAATCGATGAATTGGAAGAACAAGGTATGGGTAGAAGAGAAAACTGTCAAAGATGTAATCTCAAAATCCCTTCCAACGCTGACTTAGCTTTAGGTAACTGGGGAGTTATCGGTCCTTTAGCAGGAAAAGCTACTTTTGTTGAAGTATTCTCCGAAACTGGTGCAGAAGTTTTAGGTAAAGTAATTGACGCTGGTTTAATTGCTACCGAAGAACCTATCGAAAAAGGTGTAAAAATCAGAGAAAACATCAACAACTTTATGCTCAAAGAATCTCAAGCTAAAAAAGATGTTGATTACGCAGGCACTACCGGAGACATCATCGATGTATTCTACCAATACGAAGACGAATTCTCCAAATGTATGAAATGTTACGGTTGTCGTGAAGCATGTCCATTATGTTTCTGTGAAGACTGCTGTCTTGAAGCTGAAGGCCCTGAATGGGTACCTGGTGGATACACTCCTGCAGCTCCATTCTTCCACTTAACACGTTTAGTACACATGGTTGACGCATGTACCAACTGTGGTCAATGTTCCGAAGTATGTCCATGTGAAATCCCTGTTGCTAAAGTATGGAGTACCGTAAACAACAAAGTAAGAGAAATCTACGGATACATCCCAGGTATGGGTAGTGATGATCCACTTCCATTCACTGATCACGTATCCAAAGCTAAATGGTTATAAGGTTTTTCCTTATACCACCTTTTTTCTTTTTTTTTAAAATAATTTGTTTGCTACTTTTAGACATTTTTTAAGTTATCTTTTTTTCTGTTTTAAGTGCTTCCATAAGTATGTGCAAATCCATTAGACATATCAATAAACGCATGGTTAGCTTACAAACAATCTATTTAATAAACTAGATTTTTAATTAGATAACATGCATGATTTTCATGAGTCAAATTCCCAAAGCCCATGTACCATCTTAAAACATAAAATATAAATTTCATTCATCTTGAAAAAATAAAAATTGTGGTGGTGGTGTAAAGATTTAAATTTTAAATTGAAACTACAGTCTTCTTTTCAATCCCATTGTTCCCATTGCCAAAAGGGCAAGTAAAGCCATTGCTATCGGGTTACCTGCTGCTGGAAGGGTTTTTTCAGCAGCAGAAGCAACTTTGTTGACAGTTGAAACATTAGAATTATTTTCAGGCACAGTGTCATTCAAGGTAATGTTTACTGAACTTGGATTGTAGTTGTATGGACTTGCAAATTCCAGTATTAGTTCATCTGATCCATTTAAGTTTATATGTATCATTTCATCAATGTCAAAACCGAAATATCTTAGGAATGCACGCATCTCATTCAATGACATTTCAGGAGATCCATATTCTACAGCCCTGTGATTTGTGAGTGATTCACATGTGACTGAAGGTGTTCCAAGTATATTAGCATAGTCTTCTATCGCTCCAGCATAAGGATCTCCCGCATTAGGGTAATCGTCAAGAGCGTATCCTGTTTCGGCCGCAATGAATTTGGCAATCTCATCACTTTCTGGTGTTGGATTCCAGGAACCCATTACACAGGTGATTCCCACGTCATTGTCGCCATGGCGTGTGTTGTGGAAATCCCCAAGTCCGTCAGCATTAATGGATTCTGCGAATTTGACTACATGGTTGGAAAGTGTTCCGTCCACATTAGCTACAGTATTTAAATTGATGCCATTGTATACCCTTGTATTGTTGGCTGTTGCTTCCGGGAAAATAGTTGGAATTACATATATTGTTCCGTTAATCTCACCGCCGTAATTGGCTAATAGATTTATTAGTTTAAAGCCCGCCACCTGTGATGCGAGTTCTCCTCCGTGTGTACCAACATTGACGACAACGGTTTTTCCGTTTCCATTTCCGAATTTTATGTAAGGAGTTCCTTGCTGACATAAATCGATAAGTTGGTCAACCAATTCTGTGTGTTCAATCGCAGCCATTAAAGGTTCATTCGCGCGAATGTCTGCCTTTGATCCCCAATCGAACACGCCAATTTCATATTGGGTCTTTTCAGGTGTTTTGTCAGTGATATAGAATTTGAATTTGCCGTTGGTATCAACTGGAACTTCGTATTTGCCGTTGACGGTGATTGTTCCTCCGATAACATTATTTCCGTCTTCATCCACTACAGTTCCGGTAACCAGTTTGTCGCCATTGTCCATGGCGGTTACTTGGGATATTATTTTTGTATCTTTTGGCGCTTCAAATGTGAATGACTTTGAGAATTTTGATGGGTTGAAGTGTTTTTCATTATCTGTATACTCGCCTGTAAAACTGATTGTCTGTCCGATAAGGTTTCTTGTTGTCTTCCAGATGAATACATAGTTGCCGTTAATGTCCAAGTCACATGATCCCAGTCTTTCGCCGTCAACGTATACGGTTACATTTCCGTGGGTCACTTCTTCAAAATCATTATATGGTTCATATTGTGTGTAATCTGACTTCATATTTCCTGTGAAATACACGGTATCACCATATCTTGTTGCAACAACGTTATGGCAGGTCGTATTTGCAACAGGGATGGTCAAAAGCAGTGTGGAATCGGCATTATTGTAAACATCTGTTCCGATATATTTGCAGGTTATGTTGAATTGTCCAGTTTCTCCAACAAAAACTTCGCTGGATGCAATCCCATTTATCACGTTTGCGGTGTAGTTTTTACCGAACACGTCAATGAAAAGCACTGATCCGTCAGTCACGTCCTTTCCGTTTGCATCCACTGCGTTTACTTCAAGTTCGGTGTTTGAATTTCCATAAGTTCCATATTGTTCCTTTGTAATTAATTCAACGTCAATTTTATTGGTTTCTGTGATTGATTCATCTGCAGTCAATATATTCTCATCTGTATTGACAATATCATCATTGCTGTCTGCTGCTGATGCGGGGAAGATCAGCACTAAACTGAGGAATAATATTATCAATAAAATTGCAGATTTTTTAGTTTTTTGTTCCATATTACTATTTTAATGTTATAGTATATTAATATTTAAAATAGGATGATAGGAATTATTTATTGAATGGTTCACGATTATTAATTCCATTTATGAAAATCTCTTCAAGTCTTTCTTCACTTTCACCATTTCTCACATGTGAAATCAGCTCGACCAGATTATCGTTTCTAAGAAGGCAGGGTTTTATTTTTCCGTCAGGTGTTATCCTTAATCTGGAGCAATCTGCGCAAAAGCTAGAGTTATCAACAGGTCTGACTATCTCGATTTCACCATCGTTTATATAATATTTCTTACGGCCCTGCATAAACTTGCGTTCTCTCACGTCATCAGCCATATCAGCCAACCTTTCTTCTATTGAATCTAATGGGTAATGATAGTCGGCACTGAACTTGTCGTCATCGCAGTTTTCGCTTTCAATCAGTTCAATCAATTGAAGCACCATATTGTTGTCCTTGCAGAAGTAGAACATGTCCTTGACTTCATTGGTGTTGATGTCCTTCATTATGACCATGTTGATTTTTACAGGATACAGTCCGACTTCAACAGCCTTGAGGATGCCTGCTTTTGCCTTTTCAAGGAAGTCTTTTTTTGTAACGAATTTATATGTATCGCGATTCAGGGTATCTAGGCTCACATTGACCCTGTCAAGACCTGCATCTTTCAGTCCTTGAGCATACTTTTCAAGCAGTACGCCGTTGGTTGTAAGGGAGATGTCTTTAAAGTCCAGACTAGCTATTTTTTCCACGATTTCAACAATGTCATTTCTGACTAGAGGGTCTCCGCCGGAAAGCCTGATTTTTTTGACTCCCAGCTTCTTGGCTATCTTGCAGATTGTATAAATCTCATCGGGAGTCATCTCATCTTTTGAAGAAACCATTCCATCATGATGGCAGTATATGCAGTTTTCATTGCATCTGTTGGTAATAGTGATTCTTAGTGATATTATAGGCCTTTCAAATTTATCTTTTACAAATTCCTCAAGCATATTATCACTCTTCCACTTTAATTTTTATATTGGCTATTTCTTCATCTATTTTTAGAGCGTTTATTATTGCAAAAATAGTTTCTTTCAGTATTCCACTACTGAAATTGTTAATAGCTACCGGATTGTTATTTGTTTTTAAATCAATGTTTGCATCTTCTAAATTCTCATCGGTAATATTTGCTATTTCAATATCAATGCTTTTTATATCTTCTTCAGTCTTAAGGGATTTAACCATTGCATTGATGGAATTTGTTATAATGTCATTTGTGAATTTGTTTATCATGAGTTTCTTATCGTTTATCAGAATTGTAGTATTTTTATCTATTCTATTTGTTTTTCTTTGTGCATTAGGTATGAGCAATTCAATTTTGTTTATGTCTTCAACGCCATAGTCTTCAAGATTTAACGTACTGATGACGCCCAGCATGTTCTGTTTTAGATAATCGCTAACGAATCGATTCAATCCTACAACTTTATCATCTATTGAAAGGTAAGCCTGCACATTATCAAGGTCTTCAACAGTCAGATTTCCGTTGCGAATCTCTTGAGCGATGGTTTCACCATTATTGTATCCGCAATTGTTTGCAAACATTGTGTCCACGATATCATGGCTTCTTTCTTCAATTAAATCTGCCAGTTCAGTTATGCCTTGCGCATCTATAGCAAATGAATCCACTTCTTTTATTGTATATTCATCTTTAAGTTCGGGAGATGTAATGATTTTCGGATAGTTATAGCTTTTGTATCCTTCAATAATTACAAAATCAAAATCATCGAAATGTTTTAGCAGGTATAAAATTCTGTTCAAGTCATGTTCTTTTCTTGCATTAAAGAATGTGGTTGATCCAACGCCAACAACCAGGTTGGCTCCGGCCTGTTTATGTTTCCATGTATCGGTGTTTTCCTTATCCATCTCTATTGAATGGTGTGAATGTTTGACGGAAGCGACATTGTAACCTCTTTTGGTCAACTCTTCAATAACTTTCACAGTCAGCGAAGTTTTTCCAGTATTCTTTTTACCTACTATAGATGCAATTTTCATTTTATAATCTCCAATAATAATATTTGTAATTAGTAATAATTAATGATTTCTAAATGTTGATGTGTAGTTACTACACATTATTTTAGCCAACCTAAAAATTTAGCTATTTTTTCCCTTTTTTTCCATTTTTTTATTACTTTTAACTATAATTTTTATTACAAAATACACGATATTAATATTTTTTAACATCGATAATAG
>JAZUAV010000076.1:0-2786 GCA_045638165.1 Methanobrevibacter sp. | reverse complement strand
CCATACAGGGAAAGCATATCTGCAAACCTGGCGCCTAAAGCGGTTGAGGTTTTAAATGACATCAGAAACAATATAGATGACTGGATGGAGCAAGATGATTCGGAAGTATTGAACATGGGAATTACGACCAACCAATACTTCTCACTTCAAAATCTTGGATTGAGCAAGGATTCAGTCAAGAAATACATATATGAATTGGCAAACAAGGGATTTCTTCAGGTAACTGATCAATCCGGCAAATCCAATGTATATGACTTGACAAAAAGTGAAGTTTCATACATAAATGATGATTTAAAGCACATTAACGATACTGTACATCAAATCATCTGCCGTGAGGTTGGAGAATGGGTTATAGACATATGATGGAAGATAAGTTTGTAGAGGATTTAAGTATTATGAACTTTGATGATGAAGTGAAAAAGCCACCTTGGCTGTAAAAAACCATGAAGACCTGAAAAGACTTTTTGAAAAGTCTTTTCACAAAATGGTTTAAAATCGTTTTTAAGTTAATTGAAACAATATCTATTGGTTTTTTGGTGCTTTGTTATTTGGAAAAACCATGATTTTGAAGATATGTGATGAAGTTTAAATAATGTCCCACGTCTTTAGAAAAATAGTCTTTTCAAATTGAAAATATCATAACAACTATTATTTAGGGTATTAAAGACTTAAAAACCCTTGTTGAAAAGACTTCGTGAAAAGTCTTCACGGTCTTTACAAATTAAATATATTATGAAATCCATAAAACAGCAAATAATCAAAGCTAAACAGGAAAAAATAGAAAGGGAAAATGAATTGTGGTTTGTGGATTACTGCAACAACTGCAAAACAGGACTGGCCTTTAAAAATGATGTACCATGTCATCATCCATGGTACTGCTGGCATGAAGGAGAAGCAACTATTGTTCAGGCAGGCATTGTCAGGATAGATGAGTATCAAAGACTATATGGATACGTTACAGCGCAAATGTATGAAGAATATAAACGATTACGAAAAAGACAACGGCAATTAATATGGCACGGCAGAAGAAAATTGCTTGGAGGCCAATGACCTTATAATTTGAATAATTAACTGATAGCCATTATGTAGAATACCAACTCAAGATAATAGATTTCTAATAGGAATATATAAAAATAAATTTCAATAAACAAATTATTGGTGATAATTTTATGGATACAATTGTTTCTATAAATGATGTTCATAAAAAATTTGACAAAACTAATGTTTTAAGTGGAGTTACAATTGATATTCCTAAAGGATCCATTTGTGGTCTTGTTGGTCCAAATGGCGCTGGGAAAACAACATTGTTAAGAATTATCGCCTCACTTCAAAAACCTAATTCTGGCCAAGTTAAAGTCAATTCCGATGTTTTCAGTGCATTGATTGAACAACCTGCTTTATTTTACGAATTAAATGCAGTTGATAACATTAATCAACAATTAATTCTATATGGGCTTGAAAACGAATGCAACCCAAATGATTTCCTAAAGTATGTTGGTCTTGAAGATACTAAACAGAAGAAAGTGAAAAATTTTTCATTGGGTATGAAACAAAAACTAGCTATTGCAATGATGTTGGTTGGGAATCCGGAATTAATTATTTTAGATGAACCGATGAACGGTTTGGATTCGCAGGGAATTATCAATCTCAGAAATCTAATTCTGAAACTGAATAATGATGGTGTGACATTTTTAATCTCAAGTCATCTTCTTTATGAACTTGAAAAGATTGCTACTGATTTTATTTTTATTAATCACGGAGAAATCATCTCTAAAATGACGATTGATGAATTCTTGGAAATGAATAAAGGATATATTCAATTAGAAGTCAATGATACTGATTTGTTAAAAAAAGCAATGGAAGATTTGAAAATTCCATTCGTTGAAGCTGATGATTCAAAAATGAACATCTATACTAATTATACAATTACTGATTTAATAATCAAACTCAATAGCTATGGTTGTATTGTCAGGAGATGTTTTAATGTTGAAAATACTTTGGAAGACTTTTTTATAGGGTTGATGAGAGAAAATGATGAATAGAATTCTTAAAGCGGAACTGTACAAAATTACTCATGAGAAATGGCTGATATTAGCTTCAGCATGCATGATTATATTTTCCATCGGGTTTATTGTCATGCAAAAGACCGCAATGACATATACAGTTGGAATAAATCGAGTTGTCTTTTTGCCGATGGTAATGTACGGGATTGTAATAGCTACATTAATTAGCGTTTTTGTATCTGAAGAATTCGATGACGGTTTTATCAAAAATAAAATCATTGTTAACGGCAATCGCAGCGAAATATATAAAATGGGATTATTGTCAAATTTCATCGCATCCCTAATAGTCTATTTAATAGCTAATTTATTTACATTGATTGTATCATATTTCTTATTTTCCGTAAACATCACTGTCTTGGATTACCTTTCATATTTCATGTTTGGAATCTTTATAATGTTGGCATTCTTAGGGGTTTTCTATTTAATATCCATAATTGTTGCCAAAAAATCAAAAGCAATCATTATGAATATGGGCTTGGCATTTATACTGCTGATTATAGGCATGATAATGAACGGAATGTTAATGTTGGACAATAATTTTTATATTGGATTACTTTATGATTTAAACCCTTACGGGCAGATTGCTCAATTAACAGCAATGAACTGTTTTAACATGTTAAGGTGCATTATAATTGACATAGTTCTCTTTATCATATTTTCCATATTTGGTATAAAGTATTTTAATAAAAAAGATATCATGAACTAAACGATAATAATAGCTAT
>JAZUAV010000075.1:0-15861 GCA_045638165.1 Methanobrevibacter sp. | reverse complement strand
AAAAAATAATATTAGATAATGTTATTTAAGATAAATTAGACTTATTAATCGTTTAATAGGAATATTAACTTTTTAAAATCAGATAAAATTAAAACATGAAATGGTACTATTTCAAATATAAAATGACAATTTCAAGTGTAAAAATCAGATGAAAACAACAAAACAAAGTCCTCAGATGGCTTTAAAAAGGAAATTTTTGAAAAAATTATCATGATTTATCATTGAGTGAGAGAGATGTGTTGCAAGTGTAACACCTTTCATCCAAAAATCAATTTTCAAGACATGTATTGCAAGTGTAATGAAACTGAAAAATTCATGCAAAAAAGTAAAATTAAAATTGAAACACAAATGACAATTCAATTGAAAAATAAAGTGTAAATTGAAAAGATAAATTTCAAGTGTTTACAGATGAAATATACCTCTTCAGTCTTAAAATACCCTCGAAAAGTTTATACTTGAAACGCACCTCTCCCTCTCTAAACAAACATATCATTTTCATTAGAACGATTGATATTCGGTTTAACACTACCGAATTTTTTATTAATTAAGAAAATACAGAATAATTTTGATTTAAAAACCCTATTAACAGTGTGCATAAATTCATTTTTAGAAATTCCATCTTCATACACTGTATTAGTTACAACAAAGTGTCTCAATATGTCCTTGTCGACATTTAGATCGAAATCAACAAGATAACTATTGATTCCAAACTGCAAATCTAAAAGAAAATCTCTTCTGTTTTCAGGTGTTGAAGAATTCATTAAATTAATATGTTCTGGAGAAACCTGTGTAGCACAGGCGATTACGACAGCATCTTTTTGTTTTGGTTTAACAACATCCATTATGTTATCCTTTGGAAATTCAATAATATAGTGAAAATCAGCATTTTCATCAAATTTTTTTTGTAAAAGTGCAGCTTCTTCCATTAAGCATGTTCTAATCTTTGCTTCAAAATCCATAGTATCATCTTTTAAAATTTAATAATAAATTATTTATTTTTTTAATATATAAAATAAATTATGTTTGAATTTAATGACATTATTTTTACACAGATTGGAAATTTTAATTCATTAAATTTGTTTTTATTTATTACAATATCATTTATATTATCAATCATTATTGACATCACGTTCGGAGAACTTCCAGGTAAGATTCATCCTGTGGTGATTATGGGATCAATAATAAACTTTTTCAAAGGCATTTTTATTAAAATTAAAAACAGATTATCAGGGTTTCTATTGGTTATATGCTGCATTTCGGTGACAAGTATTATATTATATATATTTTACTTGATTGGTAGTTATAATGTCATTCTATTATTTATAATATTTACAATATTATTATCATCTTCATTTTCTATTAAAATGCTTTTAAACACGGCAACAGGAGTTAAAAATGATTTAAATGACAGTTTAGATAAAGCAAGAAAATCTGTTTCATATTTGGTTAGTAGGGATACTGATGAATTAACAGAAAGTTTCATTGTTTCAGCTACCATTGAAAGCTTAACTGAAAATATCACAGATTCATATGTTGCACCTATTTTTTACTACTTTATGTTTACTTTAATTATATTATACAACCCATTTACCAACCAACTATATGTATTGTTGTTAATTCCTATATTATACAGATTATTCAATACACTTGATGCCATGCTTGGATATAAAAGCGATGAATTGATTTGCATAGGATATGTTCCTGCAAAGATAGATGATATTCTGAATTATATTCCTTCAAGAATTGCAGGTTTATATGTTGTTCTTTCTGCGTATATACTTAAATTAGATGGAAAAAACAGTTTCAATATAATGATGAGAGACGCTAAAAAATGTCCAAGTCCTAATTCAGGTTATACGATGGCATCTGCTGCTGGAGCACTTAATATTCAGCTCGTTAAAAAAGGCACATATATTTTAGGAGATGAAAATAAAAATATTGAAATTGATGATATCGAAAATGCAGTAAATTTATCAAAATGGACAATTGTTTTATTTACACTAACAGTTGTTTTGTTATTAATTTCAGTTGAAGTGATACTATGAAAATTGCTATTATTTCTGTTTCAAAAAAGGGTTATGATTTATCATTGACAATAAAGGATAAATTAGATTCAGATTCAACAATAATCAGAACTGATTTATATCATAAAAATGTTAAAAAATATTTTCCATTTTTATTTGATGAATACGATGCAATCATTGCTATAATGGCATCAGGGATTTTAATCAGAACAATTGCACCTATAATTGAATCTAAATCGACAGATCCAGCAGTATTAAACATTGATGATAATGGAAAATTCGTAATATCAACTCTATCCGGTCATTTAGGAGGGGCAAATAAGCTAACTCAAAAAATTGCAGGATTAATTGATGCAATACCTGTTATTACAACATCTACAGATATTAATAAAAAATTAGGAATTGATGTAATGGCAAAAGACCTTTATTTATCAATAAATGATACAAAGGAGATTTTATTTTTTAATAAATCAATTTTAGAAGGCAAGGAAATTTCATTAATCGTTAACCCGAATAAAAATTACAATTATTTATTTGAGTATTTAAACAACAATACACTTGAAATTAATGTTTCCATTAGCTTTTCATCAAAAGTAAACATGGACGAAATCCAGGTTGTTTTGGAAGGTCATGAATTAGTTTTAAAGGAACGTGAAGTTGTCGTTGGTTTAGGTTGCAGACGTGGAAAGGAATGTGAATATCTTTACAATGCTTTAAAAAGTTCAATTAGTGAATTGGGTGTGGATATATCTAGAATTAATAAATTATCTTCAGCTGAAATAAAAAAAGATGAAAATGGAATGCTGGAGTTATCTGATAAACTTAATATTCCAATTAGTTTTGTTGAACTTGAAAAATTAAGACTTTTTGAATCACAGGATATACAAAAATCAGAATTTGTAAAATCAAAATTTGGTATTTATGGTGTATGCGAACCCTCAGCATTGATTACAGCAGGGTTTGATTCAAAATTAATTTATAAAAAAACTTCATATGATGGTGTAACTATAGCCATAGCTATTTCAAAATGAAAATAAGTAAAAAAAAATTAAATTAGATAGATTCTAATTTAGATAAAACTTCCCAAATTAAAGTTCTTGCATGAACTGGAATATTAGGATCATTACTAATTTCATCTAATTTTCCTAAAACTGTACTTATTCTTACAGATTGATCTTGAGTCTCGTCTTTTAAAAGTTCATTAGATTCACTTGCCGCTTCTCTAATGTTACGAGGCACAGTATTGTTTTCTGTAATGTATTCAAGTATCTCTGATACTTCATTAATAGTTTGATTGCTCATAAATTACCCTCCAAAAATATTATTAAAAACAAGTCAAATGATTTATTAATTAATATATATTACTATAATTTATTTAAATATTTTTTGGTGATTTAATTATAATTTTTATAGTAAAATTTATATTAAATTAATAATTAATTATTATACATGTCAGATATAAGTAAAACTACTATAAATCTACCAAAAGATTTAAAAAAAGAATTAAAGAAAATTGCAATCGATGAAGATACTTCATTATCCGGTTTAATCATTAAAATGATTGAAGAAGGAATGAAAAATAGAAACAAAAACGATGTTATTTCAGGTGAAGATTAAATAATATCTTCAACTGAATTTAACATATATGTTACAAATTGAGTTTTAGCTGTTTCTTCAACAAAAACGGCCAACAACTCAGCTTCTTTTAGACAGTCACCTACACATACTACGCCATGATTTTTAAGTATAAGGACATTATCCTCTCCAATGCCTTCACCAGCGTTTTTAGCTAATTCGGTACTGCCAGGTTTATAGTATTCAATTTGGGATAAAAATGGTTTTGTACCTTCAATTCCTTCATATCTTTTTATTTTTTTAGAAGAATGAGCAAAACCTGTAGCATATGGAGAATGTGTATGAACTATTGCATTAATATCTGATCTTTTTTTATATATTTCCAGGTGCATATTCACTTCTGACGATGGTTTTCCTTTAGTTAATGTATTTCCATCTAAATCGACTAATACAATATCTTCTTCAATTAAATTGGATAATGATTTTAAAGTCGGTGTAATAGCAATAATATCTCCATTTTCGCCTTTAAATCTTGCACTTATGTTTCCAGATTTTCCAGAAACTAATCCTTTTTCATAAATTTCATTTGATACTTTAATAATCTCAGTTATATTTTTTTTCATTAAAATAACCTCTTCATAGGAATTTGAAATGTTTATATTTTCCTTTATGGAGTACAGGAACTTCGGCAGGGGTTGGTTCAATATTATAAATTTTTTGGAACTCTGTTTGAGTCTGGAATGTACCAGAGTTTATTAAATGAATTCCTTTATATTTCTTGTATGTATTTATGTGAACGTGTCCTGTATGGAATACATCCGGTACTTCATCAATTACTAAATAATCTTCAAGTTCAGAAGCAAGAGGGGTTCTTTCTCCATAAATTGGAGCTAAATGTCTTTTTTGGAGTAGTTCTTCCATTAATAAATCATTTCTTTCATGAGTAAAGTCTTTAACAGCCATTACTAAATCATCAAAACTACGTCCATGATAAATCAGAACGTTGATTCCATCTAAAGACACTACACCTGGATTTGAAATGAATTCTACATTATCTAATTCATATAACGCTTTTGCATATTCTTCAGGTACTGCTGGCTGAGGTTCAGCTACTCTTGATGCGTCGTGGTTTCCAGGAGCAATAATAATTTTAATGTCGCTTCTAATGTTTCCTAAAAATTTGGCTGCTTCGTTATACTGTTCTGTAATATCCTTAATTGCAAGTTCTTTTTCCTGGTTTGGATAAACTCCAATCCCATCTACAATATCCCCACCAATAACTAAGTATTTAACATCTTCAGCAACTCTTCTTTGCTCTTCATTACCATAATCACAATTAATCCAATCAATAAATCTTTTAAATGCATCTTCTAAGAAGGTTAAACTTCCAATGTGGACATCAGATAAAAATACTATTCCAAAGTCCATTTCTTTTTCAGGAATCCTTAAAACTCCTGGGTTAATAATTTGCTGACCGAAAGCAAATCCGCTGTCAGAGCTTTTATTTGCAATTATTCCAACAACTTCATCCCTGACTAATTTTTCAGCTTCCGCAAACAGTTCATCGTTTTTTTGTGAGAACAAAACTGAGATGTTTCCAGTATCGTCTTCAAATTCGACGATTTTATGACCATTTTTACTTGATCTTATCTCTTTAACCATTAATATCATGCTTAAGCTGTCTTGTGAATCATCAATATCTGCTACTTTGATAGGATTTCTAAGTTCGGGCCTTTTGGATAGGATATTATACAATTTTTCATACCTGCTTTTGAAGTAGGAAATTAGGTTTTCAATTTCTCCGCTGGTATATGATTTTTTACTTGTATCCTGGATAATCTTGAAATCGTATTCAACATTGGTTTTTTCCAGATTTCTTTTGAATTGTATTTTTTCGTCTTTAACAGTTTCAGAAGCCTTTAAAATAATTTCATTAATATGTTTTTCCTTAACATCGCTTTCTTTTTTAAAGTCATCCATTGAAGGAGTTTCCTTTTTAACTTCAGTGATTGATTTGTCCTCTTTAGTTGGTTCTTTTGGTTTTTCAGTTACAATTTTTTTGTCTTTAACGGGTGGCTTTTCTTCTGTTAGAGTATCCTGATTTTCTTTTTCGGTTTTTGTACTATCACCAAGAAGCTCATCGATAGTTTCTTTACTAACTGAAACTAAGTCTTTTGACGTAAATTTATCGCTTTTTAATTTAACTATTAATGAAGATGCAAAATCTGTAGGATTTTCCGCATTAATAACCTTATTATATGCTTCAGGTGATAGGTTGATTCCTTTTTTTGCAAATTTTAATAGAATTTTATTAGCTGACATATTAATTAAAATTTTAATTTTCTATATTAATAAACTTTGAGAATTTTATTTTTGAATTTTTATTTTTTTGAGTTAGATTTATTATATATTAAAAATAGAAGTTAAATTATTATAATATACTTATTATAAAATATTAAATAAGTTAATGATTGTGATAAAATGGCAAATAAAATAATTAGAATTGTTTTGATAATTGTATTATTTTTGGTGTTTTTCGAAGTGGGGCTTATTAGTTCCTATACTATTGTAACTTCCGAAGCTCCTAATGTTAAATCACTGATAGATATGCAAATTTCAGAAATTACAGGATTGTTGAATCCACAAAAAGTTAATGACGCTTTAATTAAAGATCCAACTCGTGTTAACATTTCTAATAAAAAAGACGTTGCTTTAAAGATGGAAGAACTGTCGAATGTTGATGGTGTAAATGTTGATTCAATGAACGTTTCAACTTATGCTGATACAGATGATAGTAATTTTACTGTAACTATTTCAGCCTTAGGTTATGAATCTCCTAATTCCACATCAGGACAAATAGTTATTAGTCAAACTCCATCATATAAAGTCATTGCGAATGGAAATGCTTCATATAAAAGCAACGGATTGATGGTTGATACAGATACTCTTAATATAAACTCTGTTTTAAAACTATATTAATGTGGTATTATGATTAATGTTATTGGAATTGGCCAAAATAGAGAAAACATGACTTTAGGAGCTTTAAAAGCTATTGAAGAGTCAGATGTAATAATCGGTTATAAAAAATACATTAGCCAAATTGAAGATTTGATTTCTGATAAAGAAATTATCAAAAAAGGCATGGGTGATGAGATATATAGGGCTGAAATGGCTATTCAAAGAAGTCTTGAAGGCCAAACAGTTTCATTGATTAGTTCTGGAGACCCTGGTGTCTTTGGAATGGCAAATGTATTATATCAAATAGTTAGCAAATACGATAATGTTGAAATTAAGGTTTATCCAGGAGTTTCTGCCGTGAATTATGCTTCAGATAAACTTGGAGCTCCATTAAATGATTTTGCAGCAATTAGTTTAAGTAATATCTTAACTCCATTATCCGAAATCGAAAAGAAATTAAGACTTGCACTTGAAGCTAACTTAATAATTGCTATATACAATCCTTTAAGTAAAACACGTAGGGAACCGTTTAAAAGGTTTAAACAATGTGTCATTGATGTTAAAGGTGAGGATACTTTAATTGGTATTGTTGATAGTACTTATGAACCTGCAAAAGAAACAATTGTTAAAGTTAAAGATTTAAATGAAGACATCGTTAATATGTCCTGTACATTAATTGTTGGAAATGATTTGACATATCAGCAGGATAATAAGCTTATTACACCTAGAGGATATGTTATAAGGTCTAATATTCATCCATTATCACAAAATCATTATGAAAAATTTTTAAATGGCGAAGTTGCACATGGGCCTAATAGGGAATGCGAATTCTATCCATGTCATAGGGAAGGCCAATATTGTGATTTCTGCTATTGTCCCTTTTATCCATGTGGAGATTCTTCAACTGGAGGAGAATGGATTAAAGGCAAAAATGTTTGGAACTGTAAGGAATGTAATTGGTTACACGAAAAAGAAGCAGTCGAATGTTTAAGACAGCCTATTGAGAATATTATAACTGAAGTTGATGACTTAAAAACTAAGAAAAAAACTTTATTGAAACTTAGAAGAGCATGCTTATTAAAGAATAATCCAAATGATCTTTAGGGGAATTTGAATTGTCAATCAAAAATCTTTTAATAGAAATGAAAAATTTATCAGAGCTCATGGTTGATTTAGCTTATTCAGCTATATTATTTAACAGTAAAGCTGCAGCTGAAGAAGTTATTGCTTTAGAAAATGAAGTCAATGCCATGAACTATGAAATTAAAAAAGAATCGTTAGTTGCAGCCCGCTCTTATGAGGATGCGGAGAAATTAACTGCGTTGCTTGAAATTGCTGAGGCTGCTGAAAGTATAGCAAATGCGGCTAAGGATTTAGCTGATTTAGTAATAACTGGTTTCAAGCCACATCCTGTATTCAAGATGGTTATGGAAGAGTCTGATAAAAGTATTGTGAGAGTAATTGTCAATGAAAAATCAGACTTGGCTAATAATACTTTAGGTGATTTACTTTTAGTAAATCGTACCGGAATGAGAGTAATTGCAATTAGAAGAGGTTCATCATGGATTTATGGACCTGATAAAAATACAACATTACTTGCAAATGATACATTAATTTTAAAAGGAACAGAAGCGGGAGCTGATCTTTTAGAAAAATTGGCTGCTGGAACATGTTCACTGGAAGATATTCCTGATGAATTAGAAGATGAAGATTAAGTAGAGTGATATAAATGATAATTATGGGTAGTGATATTTGTGAAGGATCGAAATCCAAGGAAGAACATTCGAAATTCACTATCTGTAGTTTCTCCTATTTCTGACTTCTTTAAATACTATAACTCTACTATCAAAGAAGGTCTAATAGCACTTTTAATATGTGCTGTAGGAGATTTAATTGCCGGAATTATACTTGGAAAAATGACATTTTTCCTTGAATCATTTCCAGGGCTTTTAGTAATCATTCCTGGTGCTATTGGTATGCGAGGAAATATTTTTGGTTCTTTTGCATCCAGATTATCAACTAATTTGCACATTGGTATTATATCTCCTAAATTTGAGCTATCAGAAGAATTGAATTATAATATATTTTCTTCATTTGTTTTAACATTAATTTTATCTTTATTTTTAGGTATAATTGCTAATTTAATGTGTTTGTTATTGCATTATCCTGCAATGTCTTTAATAGATTTTATACTAATTAGTGTAATTGCAGGAGTTATTTCCAATTTAATCATGCTTCCTATAACTATGATTATATCATTTAAAAGCTTCAAGCATGGCTGGGATCCGGACAATATTACAAGCCCAATTATCGCGGCATTTGGTGATTTGTTTACTTTGCCGGCCATAATTGTATCACTTTTCATATTGCAGGCTTTAAACATAAACTGGATTTTAAAGGATGCCGTACTTGTGATAATACTTTTATTGGTTGGTGTGTCATTTATTTACTGTTATAAATTATCTGATGAAACCAGAACAATTTTGAAACAATCCACACCTGTTTTACTTTTGTGTTCCTTTTTAGGATGTTCTGCTGGAGCGATATTAAATAGTGCTGTTGAAACACTGCTTACAAATCCAACATTGCTTACTTTACTTCCACTATTTTCAGGTGAAAGCGGTAGTTTAATTAGTATTTTAGGTGCCAGATTATCATCCGGTCTCCATTCAGGTTTAATTGAACCATTTACTAAGCCAAAAGGAAATACAATTCATAATTTTGGAGTTTGTTTTGTTTTATCAATAATTGTTTTCCCGTTAATCGGTATTTTGGCTGAAGGGTCATCAGTTATTTTTAAAACTGCCGGTGTAGGTTTTGATAAGATTGTTGAAATTAGTACATTATCAGGTCTTATTTTAGTTTCAATTATGGTATTTTTAGTTTATTATGTCTCAATTACCTCATATAAAAACAATTTGGACCCTGATAATATTGTAATTCCAATTTCAACCAGCATTACTGATTCAATATCCAGTTTGATTTTAATTTCCGTATCATTGGTTATTTTAGGTGTCTTAATTTAATACCAGGCCTTTAGAATAAATTCACATTCATTGGTTCTAAAGTAATCATATTTTAGATTATTTCTGTCAAAATCTTTTGGTACAGACACCAAAACAGCTTTTGTTTTTGGCTCATCGATATGAACAAATACAACAGCACTACTGTCAGCATCGAAATTTATTTCATTGTTGAGATGTATTTTATCTGAAGTAATACTTTTCCAACTTTCATAATTTGAATCCTTTGTTGTATCAATTATGAATTTTGCATTATATTTTTCACTTTCATCAAATATTAAATAGTAATCTGAAGCTTTCAAATTTCCTTTAAACACTTTAAAATAATTACAACTGTATTTGTCCTGTTTGTGGTCATGGTTACATTTCCCTTCATTTGAAAAGTCTTTAATAACATATTTTTTATAAAATTCACATTTTACTAACCTGTTTGTTACATATATGTTATTTGAGTCCTCTTCATCTCCAATTTTTACACTTGAAATAATACTCTCATGCGGAATCAGTTCTATTGAACTTTTCATTTTTGAATTAAACAAACATCGATTTATATATTTATTATAATCGCTATTCAATATCATTAATTTTTCATATGAAACGCTATTATGAATTATTTCACCTTCATTATTAACAACCGCAAGGCCGGCCGTTCCTTTCTCATAACCTTCCCAATCATTTGTATTTCCAGGCGTATTTATTAGGTAATCAGCAACATTTTCAACTAAAATCTCATCATGTTCGTTTTTCATGTTTCTTACAGCCTTTTGATTACCTATTTCACTTAATGAAAGTACAATTCCACTTATCAAAACAATTATTATAAGAACTATTGCAATCTCAAGTGTCATGTTTCCCTTGTTGTCCATTTACATCAGCCCATATTTTTTCCTGTGAGAATTATCCAAAATCAAGCTATTTGGGTCTGATTTATTTATTTTAGCTCCGTTGTAGTGGTCTGAAAACACTACATGATCAGAACAGGAGAGGGTTTCATTTTTTAAGAAAGTATGAGTTTGGATAAACACTTCAAGACCGTAATGAGAACATTTTCCTTTGCCTTCAAGTCGACAGAGATAACAGCTTCCATCTGCACTTTCATGAAAATATCCCTTATCTAGGCAATCTTCAAGTACTCCTGGATCTCCGTGATGGATGTAGGGGTCATAAGGGCATTTTTTAATGTATAATGGAGCTGTAGCTTCAATGTATGATTCAGGTGATTTGAAATTATGCAAAAGCATATATCCTGCTATTGCATTTTTATAATGAATTTTATTGCCATATGTAAGTATTCCGGATAAAATCGTTAGCTTAGCTATTGGCAATGGATCTCTCAATCCTTCAATCGATGCATTTTTTTTAATGATATTAGAATATTTTATATTGTCTTTTTTAACATTCAATTTGACTTTGAATAGAATTTCCCAAGGACTATTGGTATTTTCAACGGATAGGGTATTTGAAGATATCTTTACACCGTATTTTTTTTCAAATTCCTTATTTTTCTCATTTAATCGTTTATCCAAATTTTTTTTAATTTGTTTTTCGCTATTATGCACAGGTAAACCGTTATACACTTTTTGAGTTGCTTCATCTATTGATTCTCTTGCCAAAATTTCCAAGTTTCTGCTATAGTCATCAACAATATATTTAAAATTGTTATTTGATTTTAATTCAATATTTTCATTTTGAATATAATTTATACTTGCAATTATAAAAATGGAAATCAATAGCAATGATATAGCTAGAACAGCTACACTTCCTACTATTATATTACCTTTAGAGTCGATTTTCATAAGTTTGATTTTGGTTAGAATCAATAAGTTTATTTACTAACTGCGACTGTATGATTTTTCACAGATATGTTATTACACTTTTTTAAAATCTGTCAAATTAGTAATAAAAAAAATAGTTATTTATATTATTGTTTAGAAACTATACTTATTAGAAAATATATGGAGGATTTACATGTCAGATACTGTAAGAACATGGCGTCATATACAACAAAGATACAATCTTATAGGTTCAAAATGTACTACATGCGGTGAATTATTCTTTCCATCTCGTGTAGTTTGTCCTAATTGTAGAAGAAAAGGAAACCTTGAACCTTTCCAATTTTCAGGTAAAGGAAAAATTTACACTTTTTCAATTATCAGATCCGCGCCAGACAATTTTAAAAAATCAGCTCCTTATGCTGTAGCTGTCATTGAACTTGAAGAAGGTGCAAAATTGACTTCACAACTTGTAGACTGTGATGTTGATGATATTGAAATCGGTGATAAAGTCGAAATGGTATTTAGAAGAATCAGGGAAGACGGAGAAGACGGAGTAATTTCATATGGATACAAATTCAAAGTCATCAAATGATACTGCAGTCATTTTGGTAAGTCATGGAAGCACACTACCATATGCTGAAGTTACTTTTGAAGAAATCAAAGAGAAATTTCAAAAAGCAACAGGACTTCCGACAGAAATTGGTTATATGAAGGTTTCAGAACCTTCCATTGCTGGTGCTGTAGAAATCTTAAAGGAACAAGTTGAAAATTTGGATAGAATCATTGCTCTTCCCGTATTTTTAGCTCCAGGTATTCACACCAATATTGATATTCCTACTTTATTAGGTCTTGAACCTTTAGAAGTAGATCCAAGATGTCCTGATGGTAATTATCCTGATGAACATTACTTGTCAATAGCTGATGATGTGGTATTTGATGGAGAAATTGAATTATTAGGTCCAATAGGTCCTCGTGATGATTTATTAAAAATCATAGACAAGAGGATTGAAGAAGCTTTATCTGATTCTGAATTAGATGATGATGCAAAAACTGGAATTTTAATTGTATCCCACGGTTCCAGATTAAACTACAATAAGGAATTCACAACCGCTTTATTCAATAAATTTGAAAAAACCACAGATTATCCATCCAGTTTTGGATTCATGGAGTTATGCGGCCCAAGCATTCCTGAATCTATTAATGTTTTAACTACTGAAAATGACATTGACAGATTGGTTGTTGTACCTGTATTCATCGCTCCTGGAATGCATACAACTCATGACATTCCGCACATTTTAGGATTATTGGAAGCTCATGAACATGAGCACTCACACAGTCACGGTCATGGTCATGACCATTCCCATGATTTGACTCCTATAGAATTTGAAGGAGAAGTGCTGTATCCTGAACCTATTAAAGCAGATGACATTTTGATTGAAATTTTAGTTGACATGGTTAATGAAAAATTATAATTTTTCATATATTTTTTTGAAAAAAAATTTATTCAAGATAACTTAATAGAATTTAACTTAGAATTTAATTATATTTGAGGATGATTATTATGTCTGATAAAAAAACAGGAATTTTACTTTTATCTCACGGTTCAAGACTACCTGATGGAGAAGAAGTAATCAAAGCTTATAAAGAAATGTATCTGGAAGAATTTCCAGAAGCTATTGTAGAATATGGATTTATGGAAATCAGGGAACCAGGCATTCCTGAAACTATTAAAAAATTAACTTCCGAAAACGATTTGGAAAAAATAATAGTTGTGCCTGTTTTCATTGCACATGGACTTCACACAAAAAGGGATATTCCTGGACTTTTAGGTATTGAAAGTGATTTTGATGAAGAATCAGTATCTGGTCATCATCACCACCATCACGGGCATGACCATGGTCACGGACATCATCATCACCACCATCATGACCATGATGAAGAGGAAGTTCATTTCGATGGGGAAATCATCTTGACAGATCCTATCGGCATTGATACACGTTTATACGAAATAATCAAGGATAGAGTTTCAGATAACTTATAATTCTGAAACCTTCTTTAACTTTTTTTTCTTAAGATTTATTAAATTTAAAATTTATATTAATATTCATGTCTCTTAAAGTCTCAGATATTGGAGAAAAGGAATTAGTTAAATATATTGTTTCTAATTCAAAGGAAATAACTCCAGATGACACGGCCATTACAAAACTTACATCTACAAACTTGATTTCAACTTGCGATATGCTGATTCAATCAAGGCATTTTCCCGAAAACATGTCTTATTTTGACATGGGCTTTAAGGCCGTAACAGTCAATGTCAGTGACCTTGCAGCTATGGGGGCTGAACCTTTAGGATTTTTATTGGCAGTTGCGATTCCAAAAGATTTGAAATTGGACTCTTTTAAGGAAATAATCGATGGGATTTCAAGTGCCTGCGATTATTATGGCATTCCCCTGATTGGAGGAGACACCAACGAAGCATCCGAAATAATAATGTCAGGAACTGCATTTGGTTTGTGCGACAATCCGCTGATGATGGATACCTACTCCGTTGGGGATGTTGTTGCAGTCACAGGCGACATTGGCCATGCTGCATTAGGTTTCAAATTGGATGCCTTTGATAATATCTATGTTAAAAAGGCTTTAAAGCCACTGGCAAGAATCAATGAAGGGATTACATTAAGAAAATCTGGGGCAACTTCTGCAACTGATATTACTGATGGGCTTGCAAGTGAGTTATATCAAATAAAAAAAGATTCATTTGGATTTATGATATATGAAGAGCTTTTAGGCATTTCAAACGAATACAAAGAATGCTGCGAAAGCCTAAATTTAAGCTATTTGGATTTGGTTTTGCATGTTGGAGAGGATTTTGAGTTGTTGTTTACGATTCCTAAAGATAAATTAAAAGATTTAAACATTGATTACAAGGTAATCGGAGAGGTTACAGATTCCGATGTAGTTGAACTTACATTAGAAAACGGATTTATTGAAAAAATTGAAAATAAGGGCTATGAACATTATGTTAGTGAGTAACAACCTTTATAAAAAAAGTTCCAAAACACAAAAGATAAGATGTGAGATTTGTGCAAATTACTGCAAGATAGCTGAAGGCAATGTTGGGGTTTGCAAACAGCATAAAAACATCAACGGCGAGCTATTCGATACAAGTTATGGCGTAGTTTCATCATTAAGTCCGGATCCAATTGAAAAAAAGCCGTTGAATCATTTTTTACCGGGGACATTTACGTATTCTATTGGCGGTTTTGGGTGTAACATGACATGTTTGCATTGCCAGAACTATATGATATCACATGAATATAATATAAATTCAAGAGGCATTAAAATAACACCAGAAGCAATCGTGGAAAATGCACTTAATTACAGTTGTCAATCAATTGCTTGGACCTATAATGAACCTACTATACACTTGCCATTTAACAAGAAAACTTCAATGTTGGCAAAAGCCAAGAACCTAAAAGTCATCTACGTTACAAATGGGTATTTTTCCCAACAGTCGATTGAAGAGATTTTGAGATTTGTCGATGCATTCAATATAGACTTGAAATCCATGTCCAGCGAGTTTTATAAAAAAGTCTGTGGTGCAGATTTGGATGTGGTTTTGGATAATTTGAAAAGGGTTTATATGGAAGGCAAACACCTGGAGATTACAAATCTTATTATCAATGATTATAATGATTCAATTGATGAGATAAGTAAATTATGCGATTTTGTTGTGGGTGAATTGGGCCCTGAAGTTCCTCTGCACTTTTCAAGGGCATTTCCTTACTATAAAATGAATGACATTTCACCTACCAAACCAGATATTCTGTTTAAGGCAAAAGAGATAGCCATTGATAAGGGAATTAAAAATGTTCATTTGGGAAATATTTAAGTGATTGTGATGAAATGTGGGATATTTTTAGCTAAAATTTCATATCCTCAATTTGTTGATTTTGGATTTGTGTTTGGTTGATATGCTTGTTAAAAGCAATTGTTATATTGATAATTTTGGGGAAATTTTTGAGTTTTAATTATTTTTTTTTGAATGATGAAAAAATAGTTGATTATATTAATTGCAAGTTTAAAAAAATGTTTATTTGAATAGAAAAAAGGGGGAGGTGTGGTGTTTTGGTTTTTTTCACCAGCACCTTTAGGGAAGGTTAATAAAAAAAATTATAAAATGTTTTATTTTTTTTTAGTTGTTTCTGCTTAGTATTGCCTAACCGCCGAGAACTATGCTGGCTCCTAATACGAGTAGGATTGGATTTCCTGTTGATAACATGCTGTGGGAGTTGGTTGCATTACCGGTAGTGTTTGGAACTACTGGAGCAGTATTATTAGTAGTGTTTGCAACAGTATGATTGGTTGCATTACCAGTTGTATTGCCATTTGCGTTGCCAGTGCTGTTTAAAGGCACATTACCGGTTTGGTTTGTGATATGGGAAGTATTTCCAGAGTCTACAACTTGTTGACCGGCATGACCAGCAGCATTTCCTTCATTTACAT
>JAZUAV010000074.1:0-5021 GCA_045638165.1 Methanobrevibacter sp. | reverse complement strand
AAAAAAGAACACAAAGAAGCATGGCCTGTTTGTGACATAGGTTCAAACATTGTTCAACAAATGGCTGGTGGAGACTTCGTTCTTTTCGGACCTATCGAAAACTCAAGACTCGCATTCCCTGCTTGTGGTATGGCTGATATTATGATTGCTGAAGCAGCAAAAGATATCGGTACCGAACCTGTAGAAGACCACCCAATTAACAATTTATTATAGATAAAAGGGTCCCGATTAGATGATTCAATTCATCTAATCATTTTTTTCTATTTTTTTTACTACTTTTTTCAAGAACTTTTTAATAAAATTTATATTATCATAAAAAGATATTTATAACTAAGTTTTAATTGAGGTTATAAAATGTCTTTTTTAAGTAAAATTTTTAATAAAGGTCCTAAACCTGTTATTGCTCATTCTAAGGAAGGTAATTTGGGCTCATTAACTGCTCAACAAGCAGGGCCTGCAAGTCCTGGTGCCGTTAGAAAACCGGATGTTTACTATGTTACTGCGTCTGTAGAACTTGGTAACACTACAACAAAATGTATTGTCATGGCAACTAACTTGAACACTAGCGAATCTTATTTGCTAAATAAAACTGTTAAAATGACAAGGGATATCAGACCGCCAAAACCTACAGAGGAAGTATTTGGTAAGACTGTTTGGGGAATTGAACTTTCTAAAGAAGCTGTCACTGAACTTATTAGAGATACTGTACTGGAATCTCTTAGAAAGTGTCATGTTGATAAAGATACAGATTTGGATTTTGTGGTAAGATCAACTGGTGTAACTGCCGGTTTTGCAACTGCCGAAGAGGCCGGTCAACTTATCATTGCTCTTGCTGATGGTTGTCTTGAAGCTGATATTCCACCACGTAAGATGTCTCCTGCAATGAGTGTATCTCAACTTCCTGAAAAACTACAAAAACATACTCTTTTAGAAAACATCATGTTTGATGGAGCGGTAGTTAGTGTAGTTCCTCCCGAAGGTAAAGAAACTGTTGCAAATGAAATGGAAGGTGAATTGGTTACTGCAGGTATTAAATTAGGTGCCAAATGGACTGATGTTGATTACAGAAATCCTTGTGTATCCTTGGACTTTGGTTCAACATTAGCTGGACGTATTGTTAATGATAATGAACCATATGCAAATACCGTTGGAAACTTTTTAGGTCTTGCGGGGGTCGTTAGTGACTCTCTTGCAAGAGGTTCAGGTTTAATTGATAAGAAAAATGGTGCTGCTTTAGATATTTATTCTGATAAGGCGATGAAAAAAGCAGATCACAAACAAGCTGAAGCCAATGCCTTAGAGGCACATAAACTGATTAACATTACTAAAGTTCCGATGGATGTTGAACGGTTTGGTACTGTTCCTGTAAATCCTGAAGCCGCTGAAAAGGCAGGTACTACCTTAATTGGTTGTGATGTTGGATTCAATGGGGATAAACTTCCTGAATTGATGGATGTTGGTGCACAGTTCTATGATGCATATGGTCTTCCAACTTTACTTTCAACTTTGGATTATGTAAGTACAAATATTGTTACAAGATGTTTGGATGTAGCATTTAAGGAAAACGTTATCATTCCAGGTTCCGCTTTAGGTATTACAGGACGGGCTGGAATTACTGGACGTAAACCTCAACTGATATTGGAAGCTGTTCAAGACAAATTTGAAAATATCGTATTTGTCGAAGACGGTCTTGCTTTAGGTTCTGCTATTATGGCTCGTTGTATGAATTCGATGGGTACTCCTAAAGTTCCTATTGGGGGAAAACAAGGGGGAAGATGTATCCTTAAAGATCGTATGAAAATGGCTGGCGGTAAATTCGCTTAAAAACTATGTGGTTTTCGCAATGATTTATGCTATTTTAATGGCTGGAGGTAGGGGAACAAGACTTGAAGTTCCCTGCGAAAAACCTCTTTTTAAATTATGCAATAAACCATTGATTAAATATGTGATTGATAATCTGAAAGAGTCTAAATTAATCGATAAAATCGTCATTGCAGTTAGTCATCATACTCGTGAAACAACAGAATATTTGAATTCCTTGGGAGAGGATTTTCAGATATTGGATACATCCGGTGATGATTATCTTACAGATTTATCGTATATTTTAGATTATTTTGAAAAGAAATCCAGTGAAGATACTTTACTGTTTATTAATGCAGATTTACCATTCATTTCCACTGAAACCATTGATTATGTTTTAGATTATTATTCCAAATCTTCCAAAGATGCTTTGTCCACTTTAGTCCCGGTTGAAATATTTGAGGATTTGGGACTCAGTTACTCTTATGAGTTTGATGGTAATGTTCCGTCTGGATTGAATGTGCTTAGGAGCGTAAATATTGTTCAAGATGAAGATCAGTTGATTCTCCCAAAAAGGGAATTGGCGTTAAATATTAATACCCTTTTAGATAGTAAAGTTGCAGAAAAATTATACAAGGAATATTATGTTTAAATATAATGAAGTTAAATATTTATATAACTGAATTTAATTTTTATTAGGTGATTTAATGGATAATAAACAGATTCCTAAAAGAGAAGAAAAATTATGGAGTGAAATTAAAAATTATCAAGTGGCTACCAACAATGCACGTATCCTCGGTGTATTGGATGAATTGATTATCAATGAAAAAACTGGTAAAATTGTTGATATCGCTATCAGAGTTGAAAGTGATCGTAACATTCATGTAAAAGGTGCTAAAAGAAATGGTGACTTATTATTAGTTCCTTTTGCTAAAGTTGAAAAAGTCGGCGAATTTATCATCGTAACTGAATAAATTCAGTTATTCTCTTTTTTTATTTTTATTTTTAGTATTACTGTTAACTATTTATATTTTGTAGATTATACTTATACTAGTATAACAAATTCATATTTTATTTTTTTAAGGTGATTATATGTTGCTTGAAATTGAAAATTTGGCGGTTGAAGTAGCTGGAAAAAGGGTTTTAAAAGATATTAACCTTGCCATTGAAGAAGGTGAAACCCATGTTCTTTTAGGACCTAATGGTGCTGGAAAAAGTACTTTATTTTTAACAATATTAGGTTTTCCAAATTATAATGTTGTTAATGGTACTATAAAATTTAAAGGCCAAGACATCACTGGTTTAACTACAGCAGAAAGGGTTAAATTAGGAATTGGTGTAAGTTTCCAAACACCTCCATCCATTAGAGGTGTTTCTGTTGGGGATTTATTAAAAATTATTTCCAATCAGGATGTTAGTGAAGAATTAAATCCAAGAATGCAAGGTTTGGCTCAACAATTGAAATTTAGTGATGAGTTCTTGGATAGGGATGTCAATTTAGGATTTTCCGGAGGGGAAGTTAAACGTTCTGAAATTTTGCAGTTGCTTGCTCAAATGCCTGACTTTACAATGTTTGATGAACCTGATTCTGGTGTAGATATTGAAAACGTAGAATTGTTGGCTTCAGAAATTGGAACTTTATTGGATAAGGATAAACCACAACGTTCAAGAAAAAGAAGTGGTCTTTTAATTACTCACTTAGGTTACATTTTAAATTTTGTTAGTGCAGATAAAGCACATGTTTTAATTGATGGGGTAATTTCTTGTTCTGGAAATCCATCTGAAATTCTTGAAGATATTAGAAAAAATGGTTTTAATGGATGTGTTGAGTGTGCGCAATGTTTATGAAGATGCTGAAAGGGCAAAGGATAAAAAAGCAGCATTAGGTGCTGATGTTACTATTGAAAATTTCACTGATGAGACTGTCAATGCTTTAGATATGATTGATGATTTGGACGATTTAGGAAAACAAACCAAAAAAGACCTTTTAAAAGTGGGCGTTGACACTACAGAAGAGAACAGGTCCGGTTCATTTTTACAAGTTGATCAAAGTAACATTTTTACTAACAACTCAATGTCAGATTCAATTGAAGTAATGAACATTGGTGTTGCGTTAGACAAGTACAGCTGGGTTGAAGACTATCTTTGGAATGTTGTTAAACCGGATGCAGACAAATATACAGCTAAGACTGCACTACGTGAAAAAGAAGATGGTGTTAAAAGCGGCTATTTTGTAAGGTCTCTTCCGGGAACTAAAGAAGTGATGCCGGTACAAGCTTGTATGTTTATTAGTGATGAGGATATTATGCAAACTGCACATAATGTAATCATTGCTGAGGAAAACTCTGAATTGCATTTGATTACTGGTTGTGCAACCGGTGATGATGTAGCCTCCGCAATGCATGTTGGGGTTTCTGAAATGTATTTGAAACCAGGTTCCAAAATTACTTTTACAATGGTTCACAATTGGGCAGAACAAGTTGAAGTTCGTCCAAGAACAGGTGTTAAGTTGATGGATGACTCAACATACATTAATAATTACATTTTAACCAGTCCTGTAAGTACTATTCAATCATTCCCTACTGCTTATTGCGATGGTAAAAATTCAAGAGCTATTTTCCAAAGTATTCAAGGGGGTAAAAAAGATTCTATCATCGATGTTGGGTCTAGAGTTTTATTAAATGCTAAAGGATCCAGGGGAGAAGTTATTTCAAGAGCAGTTGCTCAAGATGAATCTCAAATTTATGCAAGAGGGCACTTGGCAGGTACTGTTCCTGAAGTCAAAGGTCATTTGGAATGTCATGGGTTAGTATTATCTGATGACAGTTTTATTTATGCTGTACCTGAACTTGAGGCCAGTTCCGCTAATTTAGAGATGTCTCACGAAGCAGCTGTGGGTAAAATTTCAGAAGATGAAATCAATTATTTAACCTCTAGAGGTATAAATGAAGAAGATGCAGAGTCTATGATTGTTAGAGGATTTTTAAACATGGATATTACTGGTCTTCCGGATGAATTGGCTGAACAAACTCAAATGATGATAGATATGAGTGTAGATGGAATGTAATTCCATTTCTCCTTCTTTTTTTTAAACTTGTTTCATAGTATATAAACCTTTTGGCTTATTTTTCTAAGTAACCTTTATATTAATTATTTATAAAATATATTAATCAGTACGTTAATGTTATGCTGAGCTAGCTCATTAAAGTACATAAATTGTG
>JAZUAV010000073.1:0-14439 GCA_045638165.1 Methanobrevibacter sp. | reverse complement strand
ATATTGGAAGTGTGTCTGGACACTGTGTAGCACACCCTGATTTAATGGAAATTTGTGAAGAAGTTTTAGCAGATGCTTTAGAAACTGGTATCTTAAAAGACTTCTATGTTTCCCGTTGTGGAGACGATATAGACTTAATTATGACCCACGATAAAGGGGAAGAAAACGAAGAAGTACACGAAACTGCATATACTGCATTTATGAAAGCTACTGAAAGAGCTCGTGAATTAAAATTATATGGTGCAGGTCAAGACTTATTATCTGATACTTTCTCTGGAAACATCAAAGGTATGGGTCCTGGTGTAGCTGAAATGGAATTTGAAGAAAGACCATCAGACCCTGTTTTAGTGTTCTGCTGTGACAAAACTGAACCAGGTGCATTTAACTTACCTGTATTCAGAATGTTTGCAGACCCATTCAACACTGCAGGTCTTGTAATCGACCCAAGTTTACATGACGGATTCAAATTTGAAGTATTTGATGTAATCGAACACAAAAAAGTTATCTTAAACTGTCCTGAAGAAATGTATGACTTGCTCGCATTAATCGGTTCTACTGGAAGATACGTAATTAAAAGAGTATGGAAGAAAAACGGTGAAATCGCATCAGCTGTCAGTACTGAAAGATTAAACTTAATGGCTGGTGAATATGTTGGTAAAGATGATCCAGTATGTATTGTAAGAGCACAATCCGGTTTCCCAGCTAATGGTGAATGTGTAGATCCATTCGCATTCCCACACATGGTAAGTGGATGGATGAGAGGATCCCATAACGGTCCATTAATGCCTGTTTCCGAAGCAGAAGCAAACCCAATCAGATTCGACGGACCACCTAGAGTAATTGGTTTAGGTTTCCAAGTAGCTAACGGTGAATTAATAGGTCCTGTAGACTTATTCGATGACCCTGCATTTGATCCAACCCGTGAACAAGCTGCTAAAATCGCAACTTACATCAGAAGACACGGTCCATTTGAACCTCACAGATTGCCTTCTGAAGAAATGGAATATACTTCACTTCCTGGTGTAATGAAAAAATTAGAATCCAGATTTGAAGATATGGAATAAATTTAAAGAGATTTTCAATCTCTTCTTTTTTTACTTTTTTTTAAAAATCAGTTTCTATGGGCAGTTATTATTGTAAAGCTGCTGGAATTGATTGTTATTATGCAGTCATCAACATTGACATAATAATTTTTGCCTTCTTTTGTAACTATTGAATTGTCCTGTTTAAGCTTTGAAACACAATAGCTTACAGGTTCTTCGCTTATTCCTAAATTTTTCTGTATTCTTCCAACGCCCATTTCAGTGGTATGAATCTTTTCAATATTCTCAATTAAAATTTCCTTGTGCATTTCATCACCCTATTTTTGCATCTTAGTTGATGTTATAATTAGTTATTTATATATTACAATCTAATTAATTATATATGTCATTTTTAAAATTCATTCTTAAAAATCCATTCAGGAGAAAGAACAGTGCAATTCTGGCTATTGTGGGTATTGCAATAGGTATCATTGTCATTGTTGCTCTTGGTGGAATCACAGAAGGTCTAGTCAATACCTTCGAAGACACAATACATGCAGGAGGTGCTGATTTTTCTATTTCAGGTAAGGAAACAGGAAATTCGGCATATGGAACAAATACTATAAGCGCAAATTGGACTGATAAGATAGCTAATGTGAGTGGAGTGGATGAAGCTTATCCGATTTATGTTGTTCTGACTTCTGTCGGTGATGATTATATGAATACGCTCATAGGTATCGATCCAAATGGTACTGATTTGGCGGATGTCTCCATAAAAGATGGAAGAATATTTAAAGACAATGCATCCGAGGCCATTTTGGGCGAAATCTATGCAGATGATAACAATTATTCTGTGGGAGACAATATCAAAATTGATGGCGAAGACTTTGAAATAGTTGGAATTTATGAAAGCGGTGATCAAAACATGGCAGGTGGCGTATTCACTTCAATTACAAAAGTTGGAGACCTGATGGATGATGAGGATTCAATTTCAAACATCTATGTTAAAGTTAAAAAGGGTGAAGATGCACAAGCGGTTGCTGATAGAATCGATGAAAAGTATGGTGATAACATTACAACAATCACCTCCGTCATGGAAATGGAGCAAATGGCAAGCATGTTGAATATGCTTGAAGCATCTAGTTGGGCAATTTCACTTTTAGCTATTGTAGTTGGTGGATTGGGCATTATTAACACCATGTTGATGTCAGTATTTGAGAGAACTCGCGAAATTGGTGTTCTGAAAGCAGTGGGCTGGTCAAATAGAAAAATACTTACAATGATAGTTGGTGAATCATTGGTGATTACTATTGTTTCTGCCATTATCGGGTCTGTGATTGGTTATTTGGCATGCATTGTCTTATGCCCTCAAATAGGAATTACTCCATTGTTCACACCTAAAATATTTATCCAGGCCTTTTCAATAGCTATTGTTGTTGGAATAATTGGTGGGATCTATCCTGCGATTAAAGCAGTCAAATTACCTCCGACAGAGGCATTAAGGTACGAATGAGGTGAGAATATGAATGCTGTAGAAATAAAAAATATGTATAAGAGCTATGAGGATGGCAAAATCAAGGCATTGAACGGAATCAACCTCTCAATTCTGGATGGTGAATTCGTATCCATCATCGGACCTTCAGGATCAGGCAAATCAACATTGTTGAATATGCTTGGTGCTTTGGATGTTCCGGATTCCGGAAGTATTGAAGTTGAAGGTCAGAATTTGACTGAAGATGAAAAATTAAACGAGTTCAGGTCTCAAAAGATAGGTTTCATTTTCCAGTTGCATAATTTAATTCCAAACATATCTGTCCGGGAAAATGTTGAAATTCCAATGTATACCCAAAAATTGTCTTCGGATGAGATGAAAAATCGTGCATTGGAATTATTGGATGATGTCGGGCTTAAGGATAAGGCAGACATTTTACCTAATAAATTATCCGGTGGTGAAAGGCAGAGAGTGGCCATTGCCCGAGCACTTGCCAACAACCCATCAATTATATTGGCAGATGAACCAACAGGGTCACTAGATTCAAAGACAAGTAGCAAAATACTTCGTCTTCTAATTGATTTGCACGAAGATAAAAATGTAACTTTGATAATTGTAACTCATGATATGGATGTAGCTAAACTTGCAGATAGAGTTATCGAAGTTTTGGATGGTGAAATTGTATCTGCTGGTGATGATTCATTGATTAATAGTAAAATTGATGTTTAATCATCATTTTATCTTTTTTTATACTTATTTTTTTTGATTTGAAGTAAAAATTGTACGAATATGTAAAATTGCTTTCATTTACAACTAAAATTATTTAAATAATAAATTTTTAACATTTAATTAAAGTTTTGAGGCTTTATTAATTAATTGTTGTTGGTGAAGGTTTCTAATGGTGCAAAAATATTTATCTGAAAAACGATTTTAAGAGTGTTTGGAAGTATAAATTTTGTTGTATCATTGTATTTTTCTATTTAACTAGTAATATTGCTTTTTTAACTGAGAAAGATTTATATATTTGTTAGTTTAACAATTAATTGCTTAATAATTCTTTTCACCGGTGAAAAAATTGGAGAGGGTTATTATCAAAAGCTTTAAAAACTTAAAAAAAAATTAAAAATAGGGATGAATTTCTAAAGATTTCGGTATTGAATTATGGAAATACATTTTTAGAGATTATTGGCAGGTATGAGAGAATTGTAAGGGTGTTGCCTACTGAAATTATCAATGTTAATCTTGAAAATAAATTCACTGATATTCGTGGATTAACTGAAGATGATGAAGTGATAATAATTGAGGGGCATACAAATAAATTAGAAAGGTCTCATTTAGAGAGGTACTATGGTTATCACAAGGATACGGGTTGTGATTATTCAAAAGAAGTTAAATTAATTATTGTATGTTTGTCTGGGGGTGATAATATTAAAAAAATCATGGTTGAAGAAAATATCTGTTTCAAACCACAAGTGGTGGAACTTAAAAAAATTGATGGGAATAAATATCTGGATAGGTTGAGAAAAAAGTTTAAAGATAATATTGAGCTTGACCACAAGGATTGTGCACTTTTAGTACATTTGCCTTTGTTTAGTTTAGATATATCTGAAAAAGAGTATATTCATGAGATTTGTGGTTATATTAAAGAATATGATTGTATTCCCGAAGAAGAAAAAAATGCAATTATCCCTGCAATGTATCTAAATATTGAACATTATATTGAAAGCGAATATGAACAGGAAAAATTACTTGAGGCGGTTAATTTGTTAAAATATTGTGAAAATGGATTGGATAGAAAAATAAGACTTGCAAGAGAAGATGAAGCTAGAAAAGTAAAAAAGGATGTAACTGAACAGGTCACTAAAGAAGTTACTAAAGAAGTTACTAAACGAGTAACTAAAGAAATGACTGAAGGATTTGCTTGTAAACTTTTAAATGATACTGATGATTTGGAGTATGTTCATAGGATGACCGATTTGCCGATATCCAGAATTAAGGAATTAAAAGCATCTCTTTAAATAATTCCATGAATCATTCTTAAGGCATCTAAAAGTCCGTGACTGTATTCGATGCAACCGAATGCAGTCCTCATATCTTTTTTTTCAAGGTAATATTTGGAATCATTCCAATAATCGATAGCTCTGTCATAAACCTCTTTTTCTTTTCCTTCAAAAGTGATGTCAGCTACTTGATTTAGATTTCTCTCTAATTTTGCAATGTCCTTTGCTATTTTTTCAGGGCTTTCAAGTTCAGTCATTCAATTGCCTCCAAACATGCACTATTCTTTGAGCTACAGTGAAGTAAGATAAAATTACCAATATGTAAATGATGTATGTTAAGTAAACATCTCCCATGAAATGTCCAATCAGAGCACCAATCATTAATATAATCATACGAACAGCTCTCTCTGCTATTCCTATATTACATTCTGCTCCTTGTGATTCTGCTCTTGCTCTCACATAACTTACGCAAATCGCAGAATGAATTGCTAAGACTCCCCAAAACCAATCGCAGTATCCTCCGAATATCACTCCGATATATATTATGGCATCTGCAAATCTGTCCATAGTGGAGTCAAGAAATGCTCCAAATTTGGATGATTTGTTATGATATCTTGCAACAGCACCGTCCACAACATCCAAAAATCCTGAAAATAATATCGCCATCGTTGCAAGAATCAATAAATGATTTGCAAATCCATATGCTGCAATAACTGCAACAAATGGGGAGATGACTGTAACAATATTCGGATTTATATTTAAATTTCGAGCAATTGGATTTAATATTTTTGTTAATAATGGTCTTAAACTTTGAAGCATAATTTATATTAAATATCTTATCTAATATAATTGTTAGGTAACTAAAATGAAAATATTAAAAACCAGTATTGATGGATTAGATGAAAATGTAATTGGCGAAGCTATTGAGGTATTGTCTAATGGTGGTGTTGTTTTATATCCTACCGATACTGTCTATGGTTTGGGGGCGAATATTTTTGATAACTTGGCTGTTAAGAAAGTATTCGAAATAAAACAGAGGAGCTATTTAAAACCACTTTCGATATTGGTTTCGGATATTGGTGCGATTGATCTGGTTGCTAAAGTGTCATTAAGTCAAAAAGAAATCATTAATAATTATTTGCCGGGTCCATATACATTTATTTTAAAAAAACAGAATATTGTGCCTAGAGTCGTTACAAGCGGTTCATCTTTTGTTGGTGTTAGGGTTCCAGATAATACGATTGCATGTAGGTTGGCCAGTTTATTTCCGATAACAACAACAAGCGCCAATTTGTCTGATGAGGAGGTGCTCTCAACTCCTGGTGAAATTTTAAAGCAATTGGATTGTGATGTCGATTTGGTCATTGATGTTGGGCCTGTCAAATCAAAGAGGGCATCGATTATTATAGATTATTCGGATGGGGACAATCCTAAAATAGTAAGGCGCTAAAAATTTAAAAAATATTTCACGCGGCTACCTAAATTATTTATTTTATAAAAAATAATATTTTAACATGAAAGTATTAGCTAATTTTGAAGATAATCATAAAATCCCATCAAATTCTACAATAGATACAATATTGGGTGGAGGATTTGAGAAAGGAACTATTACTCAGATATTTGGACCTCCTAGTTCTGGTAAAAGTAATATTACTTTAACATTGACTGTTAATGTGGCCAGAAATAACAGAAAAGTAATTTATATTGATACTGAAGGAGGCATATCAATTGATAGGATTAAGCAAATTGCAGGCAATGATTTTTCAAGAGTGGCTAATAATATAATTGTTTTTGAACCTACAACTTTCCTGGAGCAGAATGATAATTTGAGGTCAATTGATGTTTGGCTTAGAAAAAATCATGAAGCTGTTGATTTATTGGTTTTGGATTCTGCCGTTGCTTTGTATAGGGTGGATGATATGAAATCCGCCAAATTGAATAAGGAATTGGGAAAGCAAATGGGCATTTTATCTAAAATTGCAAGAACATACGATATTGCAATAGTATTGACCAATCAAATTTACAGTGCATTTGATGGGGAAGGAAATAGTGATATTCGGGCAGTGGGAGGAACAATCCTGCAATATTGGAGTAAGGTCATACTTCAATTGGAACGCGGTGAAGAAGTTGATCAAAGAGTAGCCACCTTAATTCGCCACAGAAGCATCCCAGAAGGAAAACAGGCCACTTTTTCCATTACCTCAAATGGGATTGTTTAGGTACTTTTATTAATAATTAAAAATATATATTAATTTTGGAATTGTTGAGTGATATTATGAGGGAAAAGGATTTTGACATTAAAAACCCAAAAAAGAAGTTTCAAAAAACTGAACGGGTACCTCCAGAGGGTTATGATAGTGCAAACGATTTTTTTGAAGATATGTATATGGATAAAGATATGATTTGGATGGGCCAAAATACAAATCACTTGCACGGCGACATTATATCCGATGCCATGATTGATGCTATCCATGAAAAGACATATTGCAGATATCCTGCTCCGGAAGGGTTTAGTGAACTCAAACAATTAATTTTAGATGATTTGGATTTCAAGGATTTGGAAGTTTTATTGACATCTGGCGCAACTGAATCTTTATATTTGTGTATGCAGGCATTATTGGAACCTGAGGACAATGTGGTTTTATCAGACCCTGGATACTTTATTATTGGAGACTTTGCAAACAGATTTGCGGGTGAAGTGAGATATGTCCCAATTTACTTTGAAGAGAATGAATATAAGTTAACTCCAAAACTTTTGCGTGAAAATATGGATGAAAATACACGTATGGTTATTTTAATTGATCCTTTAAACCCATTAGGTTCCTCATACACTGAAGATGAATTAAAAGAATTTGCCGAAATAGCAAAGGAGAATGATTTATACTTATTACATGATATTACTTACAAGGACTTTGCACGTGAACATTTCCTGGTGGAAAATTATGCTCCAGGCCAAACATTGACAATCTACAGCTTTTCTAAAATATTCGGAATGGCAGGTTTAAGAATTGGTGGAGTCATATCATCAAAACCAATAATCGATGCAATTAAGAATGCTGTCGTTAATGATTTGGGAGTCAATATCATTTCCCAATATGGTGCCATAGCGGGTCTCAAATCAAAGTCACAATGGTTTGAGGAAATGAGGCAAACCTGCTTTGAAAACCAAAGATTAATCAAAGAAATGATTGACACTGTTGATGGTGTCTTCCTGCCGGTTTATCCGTCCGATGCAAACATGATGGTAATTGACTTGTCTGGTGCTGGAATCAATCCAAAAGTAATGTCAAATTATTTAATCGAGAAAAAATTATTCACAAGAGAAGGAGAATACACTTCTGAAGACTTCGGAGACAGATATTTACGTATAAGTTTTTCCATTCCAACAGAAGAAATCAAAGTATTCTGTGAAGAATTTCCAAAAGCTGTTGAAGCTTTAAGAAAATGATTGAAACTGATTTTGAGAGGTTTAGGTATCACAAACCTCTTCCTAATTTTTACAGAATTGAAAATCCTAAAACTCCTAAAAATGAAATTTCAGAGGATTTGCTCAATAAATTAATTGATTTAGCTTTAGTATATAATTATTCTTCCTTAAGCTATTCAGAATTATCCGATGATTTTAAAGAGGAATTTAACATAAATTTTGATAATGTAATTATTTTTAAGTATATGATTGGGGATGATTTGATTAATATGGCTCCATCAAAGGAAAAATGTAAATTGATGGATGATGAATTTCAGGAGTTTGGCATTCATGTTTATGAATTCGCAGATCTTTTAAGAGAAAATGGCTTCAAAGCAGATTTGATTCATCCTTTAGCTGATGATTTGAGCATGAGAGCAATAGCCCTTCAATCAAATGACTGTGTAATAACAAGAAGCAATATGTGCCTTTTTAAAGATGGAATTCATACCAGCTTTTTCATGATTCACACGTCAATTGAGAATTTGCCATTTAAGAAAGAGAATGACATGTTGTGGGTTAAGGAATTCTGCTCAACATGTGGGGTATGTATTGAGAGATGTCCAAGAGGGGCATTCGATGAAAATGAAAATTTTTTAAGAAAGCTTTGCACTGCTCACAGGGAGGGATGTAATGAATGCCTTTTAAGATGCCCATTTTATAAACGTGGTTATGATAAAGTTAAAAAACGATATGAAAGAATGAAGGGGAGTAAAAATGAGTGAAAAAATAGCATTAGTTTCATGCAGTGGTTTAAGCCCATTGGGTTTGGTAGTAAGAGCGGCTAGTGTCGAACTTGCTTTGGAAGAAGAGAACATTGTTGCAGCATGCATAACAGAATACTCTGCTCAGCCAAATAACTGTTCACCGATTTTGGATGATGCAAAAATAGTATCAATAACCGGTTGCAGTGATGATTGTGCTTCAGTAATATTGAATGAAAAGGATATAACTCCGATTAAGAATATTGCCGCGGATGCAATAGTTAAAGCTTATGATTTAAATCCTTTGGATGCTGTAAGACTTGACAGTGATGGGGAAAAAGCAGTTAAAATATTGAAAAAGTATATTCTAAAAGAATTGGAAAATATTTAAAGAATAATTTTCTCTTTTTCTTTTAGCTAATTTTTTTCAATTTCAACATTTTCTAAAGATTCGATTTTATCCATATTATTGTTTAAAAGTAGTAATATTATTTCTAATGTTTTTTTAATTCCATTTTCAGACCTTTGGAACAGTTTTTCACTGTTATTTTCACATAAATCCGCATAAACATCTGTGGTGGTTGTAATTTCATATTCGTCAGTTATGATTGATATTCCTCCGCGACCAACACCTGCTGTAGTTCCTATGGCAATGTCACAATCACTTAAATCTTTTACAGCATGTGCCATAATCTTACTTACAGTTTTATCCCCTTTTTCATCATAAACCTTGATGCCTTTAATTAGTTTATCCGGTTTGGGAGGATTTTTTACATTCAATATCTTCTCAACAGCTTCAATTGTTGGAATAAATAAGCTGCATGTTACACTAAGCTCATCATAATCGAAATCACCATAATCTTGAAGATTTTTTATATAATCCTTTCCAAAATTACCTTCGTAATTTTGAGCTATTGCATGCAGTTCCCTTCCAATTTTTCCATGGGTAAAACATTCAGCTGTTGCTATTTTTATCATTTTGATCTCTCAATAATTTTAAAGCATTCATTGTAATGATTTTTGCAACTTCATCTAAGGTATATGGTGTTACAGGTTCATTATCTCTAATTAACTTGTTTGTTGTTAGAATTAAGTGATTTTCTGTAATTTTTTGTTTTCTTAGCTCTTCAACAGCAGGATTAGAGTCATCATATTCTGAAATATCTTTTATTTCAATATTTTCGTTACCAAATCCGAATATTCCTGCAGTTCCAATTGTCTTTGCTCCTCTTTTGTGGGCATGTTTTATTATTTTAGCCGCAGTAGGGATTGTATCTCCTCCGGCAATAACAATAATTACGACATCACCTTCAACCAAATCAATATTTTCATCACTGATGTATTCTGGATAGCTTATAATTTTTCTAAATTCTTCTTTGTGAGTGCATAGCTGTTTTATAAAATCCGGTTTGTCCTGTCCGATTTCTGCTCCGAGAAGTGTAAAAATTACATCTCCACCATCGATTTTCTGACCGTCAAAGGCACCTATTATTTTGGGTCCTCCTCTGTGGACTTGCATTAGGTTTATTGCTATTCTCAAACCTAATCTTCCACATCCAATTAAGTCAATTCTTCCTTTCGGCACTCTTTTGTCTTCCATTTTTTGAATTTCATCCGCCATGTTATCACTTTAGTTGTTCTATTGGTTTTCTGTCAATAACTTCTATGTTAATGTTAAGTCCTTCTAGCAGGTCCTTAAGGGCATGCAATCCTGGAATTTCGCTTTCGTGATGATTCATGTCAATTAGTGTAATTTTCAAGTTTTTGGCAAGAACTGCAGTTTGTTGAGTCAAATCTCCTGAAATTAAAATATCTAAATTTCTGTTTTTTGCCAGTGTGATGTATTCGGGATTTTTAAGGCCAAACCCGGAAACAATTCCAACATTTTTAATAATCTTTTCATCATTTAAATTATTAACAATTCGTGCACTGCTAAAATTTTCTAAAATGCTATTTTTCAATTGGACAAATTTCTGGTTTGTCTTGCAAACTCGTCCGATATGTGTGTTAATGTCAAAATAATCAATAACTTCTAAATTTAGGGTTTTCGCTAGTGCATCATTAGCACCTCCATCAATTATATCCCAATTTGAATGTATTGTATAGGTTGGCGTTTTTGGAATGAATGATGGGGGATGATGAGTTATAATCAATGTATCCTCCGGGTTTTCATCATCTTCAGGGAATATGTCCATATAAATTTTAATTGCTGATATGTCTTGATTTAAGTCATAATCTTTTTTAAAACCAACTTCATCAGACTCCAGAGCTAATGATTCAGGTATTTTTTCATCTATAAATTCAATAATATCTTTTAGTTTCATTTAAATCATTTTTGAATTTATTTTATTCAATTCCTCTTTGATGAGTTCATCACAGTTAAATGGATTGATTGTAGATACTTTTAGGGCATTTACATTAACGAGTTCTATAAATTTATCTATATTCTCCTCTTTAAATATAACCTCTTCAAAAAAACCCATTTCACAAGCACTATAAAGAACGCCTTCTTTTTCAAGACATTTATTCAATACGATATTCAGGATACCGATGGTCAGCGTCATTGTTCCGGAAGTTTTACTGTCAATCCCTTTGGTTTTTAAAATTGCTTTATTTTTGGATTTGACAGCACTTAATCTTTCTTGAATGTTATTTTTTTCTTTTAAAAGTTCATCATTATCTTCAGCTATTGGATCTTCTATTATGAATGCTTCCACATCAAATTTTGATGATTGTTCAACATTAATGCCCCCAAAGCCAGTTGTATCAATTACAATATCTCCTGTGTATATTAGATCTAGATTGGATGAAAAATTTACAATGTTTTTTAGTTTTCCACCTAATTCCGTGTCTAACAAGTCTGCTAAATGGGGATAGATATCAATCAATAATATGCTTTCATATTTTTCGCTTAACTTTTTAACAATCCCTACTCCAGTAAAATAGGTTCCAATAACAACTATTTTACTGTTTGAAGGAATATTTAATCTTTCAATATAGTTAAAGACAGCTTCTGACTTTTTTGAAATAATCTCATTAAAGATATCAATCAATTTTGTTTCAGATTTAATTGTAAGTACTTCGGAGGTTATCCCAGTATCAATATCCATATTTTAACCTTCATTTTTTGTAAATCCAATTTTTTCAAGGGCTTCGCATGCTTCTTCATAAACTGCCTCTTCAATTGATTTCTTATGAACTGCATGTGATGCGGAAGTTCCTGCAGTCAATATTCTTCCTTTATTGTCTATAAAAACAAGCAATGATCCAGAACCTGGTATTCCTAAACGGCCTCTGGCGATTATTAGGTCGCCATCACTTTGGTCAAGTGCCATATATGCTTTTGCAAGAGCAGGAATCCTACTTGTATCGGCGGTATTTGTATCAATTTGAAGTATTTTGGCTTCTGACAATCCATATTCCCTTAAAACTTCATTTAAAATTTCAACTTTAATTCCATTTTTGTTGGGAATGTATATCTTTTCAGCATTTTTTATATAATCTTGAATTTCTCTGATTTCTTCAAGAGTATCTCCAAATCTACAATTGTTTCTGGATTCTTCAAATGCATTTTTTATCATCTTTTCAAATGCCATGATATCATATCTTAAAAAAAGAGATTAAATAGTTTGAGGTATCAAATCTAATTTTTCAATAACATTAACAACTTCGGTATAGTTACCATATTCAGGAGAACCTACTCCTTTAACCTCATGAGGGTAATTATCGGCTATTACTGTTGCCAAGTTATTTGCGCCAGCTTTAAGTGAAAATTCCACATTTTCAGGACCCACTGTTGGTGTCGGCATTGTAATTGTAATTTCAGGATACATTATTCTTGTAACGGCAACCATCTTCAATTGTTCTCTCAATGGAAATGCCGGCCAATCCGCCATTGGTGTACCTTCATATGGATTGAAACCCATTATTGGAATTTCTTCTAATGTTTCAAAATTGGACAGATAACGTAAGTGTTTTATCCTATCTTCTTTGCTTTCACCAAGACCCAAAAGCAATCCTGAAGATAATCCGACACCAGCATCGCTTACTCTTTTACATGTTAGTATTCTTTGATCTAAGGAGTCTCCAGGTTTTCTCTGATAAAACACGTCTTCATTTATGGTTTCTAAATTACAACAAATTGTATCAGCACCTAGTTCAGCTAACTCCTGTACGGATTTTTCAGTCAAATCACCACCAACATTTACAAGAATTTCCAAATCAGAATATCCTTTTACAATTCTGCATGCATTCACTGCCTGCTTTCCTTTGTAACCGTATCCCCCAGAACAACTTACGCGAGGAATATGTGCTTCTTGAATAGATTTTATTGCGGTTAATATTTCTTCATTGGATTTATAAAAAGCATTATAGTATCCTTTTTCGGATGTTTCTTCTGCAAATCCACAATATTCGCATCTAGGTTGGATTTGACATTTGTTTGTAAGGTGCACTGTAGATGTTAATTTGATTACTTTTGATTGATTATCCCTTATTTCGCAGGCTATCTTGAATAATTTTTCCAAATCTTCCTCATTCTCGATATTTAACAATTCTAAAAATTCATCATCTGTCAATTCTTTTCCTTGTTTTGCTTTATTTAAAATTTCCTCAATCATATAAACATCTACTCTTATCTTTTTTTTATTTAATCAACTTATTTTTTAATGGCTATCTTACTAACGATTAAAAAATAAGTTAAAAAAATTGTTGATATAAATCAACAATTATAAACTTATTATGTTCATTCTTCTTTTTCTAAGTAATCGAGTACGGTAGGTACGACTTCTGCTAAGGAGCCGAAGTTCATGGAGTCAGCAGTTCCTAGTAATGCAGCTGGGTTTAAGGCTTCGTCCATTTTGTCGATACCTTCATTTTGCATTAATTTGGTTACGTTGGATAATGCTTCGTAAGCCATACTTTGTGCAAATCCTGCAGGTGCGCCTAAAATTTGAGTTACTGTGTCTCTGTAAGCTAGGATACCTGCGTAGGTGATTGCAGTTACTGCGGAACACATGTCACATACTGGTCCGACCATGTTTGCGGGTAATGTGAATGCGGATCCTCTTGCTTTGGTACCTAAGTCCATTAAAGTATCAATAGATGCTTGGTCTGCGAATCCTTCTGCAATGTAGACTTGTCCTTTCATTTCAGGTACTGCACCTGGGTGGTAGGAAGCTACGTTTACGTTTTTGCCTAAGTCTTCGAATATTTTGTTTAATCCTGGTGTTGGAATGGTACATGCGTGTGTTACGATTGCGCCGTCTTTTATGTCATCAGCGAAGTTTTTGATGATATCTGGTTGCATACCTCCTTCTGGTAACCAGGTCATTACCCAGTCAGCGTCAGCTACTGCTTCGGAATCGTCGTTCATACATTTCATTCCTAAGTCTTCTGGGTGTGTGAAGTGGATAGCTCCGTTAGATGGTTTTGGTACAGTTTCTGCTAGTTCGTTAACTTTTGCTCTGATTGCAGGCATTACGTCTTCTGGTTTTCCTGCTTTGTGAGCTGCAATTACTTCTGCGTAGTCGAAGTCGTCTACTACTGTGAAGTCACCGTCAAATACTGGGTCGGATACAACTACTTCGTCTACTCCTGCTAATTCTAATAATTCTGCACCCATTTCGATTGTGGAGTGGGTCATAGAGATGTTTTCTTTTCCGGTTGCTTCTGCAACTTCACAAGCTCTTGAGAAGTTGGTAATTCCACTTGCAGCATGTGTTCTGTAACATCCTGCACCTAAAATTGCTACTTT
>JAZUAV010000072.1:0-1974 GCA_045638165.1 Methanobrevibacter sp. | reverse complement strand
GTTCATCAGCAGTCAGTGTTGCATCTTCGGCTACAAGAGCAATGTTATCCGGTTTCGCTTCAACTTGCTCTTCGAAGCGTTTGTGAATAAATGGATTTTCTACAGGCGTGAATGCAGGTAATTCATAATCCCTTTCCAATTCCACCTCATTTATCATTAAACTATTAATATCACTTTCAATGAACTGGTTTAAAACTAAATTGAGTGAATCCAAGAATTTTTGAATATAATCTTCACTATATAGTTGATTGTTATAGCCTAACTTAAATTGAATAGTGTCTTCATAGACAAAAATGTCAAAATTGATTTTATATGTTGTTTCGGAAATAACATCAGAACTTAATTCATAGTCTTCATAAACCTTATCATTTATTGTAATCTCTTCTGATTTAAAGAATTCCTGATAAGAGAAGAAAAATTCTGGTTTTAATTGATAATCATTTGCAATATGTGTATATGGATATTCACTATGATTTATTGTATCTTTCCATACTTTATCAATGCCATTAATAAATTCTTTGATAGTTTCCTGTCTGTTTTCGTTGTTGAATATTAATGGAAGTGTTTTTACCAAAAATCCTTGAGTGTCGTAGTAGTATGGATTAGATCTTCCATTGAATATGGTTGTTATCAAAGTTTTATCGCTAAAAGTGAATTTGTTCAATGTCAATGCGATGGCAGAGAGGAACAATGCATTTTGACTTAATGAATAATCATTACAGAATTCTTTAATATTTTCAGAATCAATCTCTTGAATAATCGATTTTATTTCACCTTCATCAGGGTTTCCATTAAGGTTAGGCGTCAATACTGTTGATTCGATTTCCTGTGATAATTTTTCATCAAAGAATTCTTTAGATTTTGCATATTTATCTTTATTTTTAGCATCTGCTTCAATGAGGCTATAAACATAACCGTCAACTATCTCCTGTGATAGGGCTCTGTTTTCATAAGCATGTGCAATGTCAGTGAATATGTTGATTTGTGACACACCATCGGTAATTATATGGTGGAAATCAGAGAACAAAACAGTTTCGTCAGATGTTTCATATATTTTGAATCTGAATAATTGCTCATCACCGAAATTAAAGGTTTTTACATCATTTTTGATGATTTCCTCATCACTTATTGAATCAACTTTAACGATTTTGATTTCATCTATTTCAGCACTATCGTTTTTATATTGTTTTAATGTACCATCTTTAGTAGTTATAATTCTAGTTTTGATGTATGGATGATTTTCCACTGTTTTAATAATGGCATCTTTCAGTTTATTTGCTTCAACGTCATTACCGAATCTTATCACGGTTGGCATTGTGTATCTGATTTCATCAGGGTTTTGAATGCACTCATAGTATACTCCAATCTGATTGTCAGTTAATGGGAAGTAATCTAACTTGTCAGCCAATTCCATAAATTCATCTAAATCTGTACCTTCATCACTCTCTTTTATCTCAGAAGCGAGCTTTCTGATAGTTGGATCGTTGAATAATACTGAGATGTCTAGGTTTACACCCATTTCCGCATAGATTAGGGAGTTGAATTTCATCAGTATCAGTGATGTAAATCCTATTGCATATAAGTCATCGGTTACTCCGAATTGATCAGTATTTACAAGTTCTGCTGCAATTTCAAAGAGTTTTTCTTCGGTTTCGTTTTCGGCCGGCACATATTCCAAGTCAAGTTTCGGTTCAGGCAATGCCTTTAAGTCTGTCTTGCGGTTTGGTGTTTGAGGCATTTCATCCAGCTGCATGTATGCAGTAGGTATCATATATTTGGTTAATTTGTCTTTCAGGAAGTCTTTTAAGCTTCCAGTATCAATTTCATCATCTGCAGTATAATATGCACATAGGTGGTCATTGTTGTTGATTTCCTTGATTACGACAACTGTCTGTTTTACTGATGGATATCTGTTAATGTTGGATTCGATTTCTCCGATTTCTATTCTTAGTCCTCTGAGTTTGATTTGGTTGT
>JAZUAV010000071.1:0-6342 GCA_045638165.1 Methanobrevibacter sp. | reverse complement strand
GGTGTTAAAGTAATTCCAATAGGTTGTCTTAAACAATAGATGAAAAAACAACTACATTAATTTAGTTTGTTTGTCAATATAACTAGGTTCATTGACTTCCTTTACAACATCACTTTCTTTAACCTCACCAATCAGCAAGGGTGAATCAGGATTATGCAATTTTTGATTCATTTTAACCAGCTTCATGTTGCTGTTGGCATAACAATACTTACATCCGTGCATACAAGTGTTATATGCTCCAATATCCCTTCCAAATATACAATCACATTCGCGAATCCTATATTTTCCTTTGGGGATTTTCAAATTATTTCCAATAGCTTTTTCAATTACACTTTGTGTCATGCAACCTCTTGAGTCAAATCCGAACTGGTCAAGCAAAGTTCCTTCAACGCAGGTTTTCATTTGAATATCATATTCGTTAGCTATTTTTGAAAAATTCTCACCAATCATCATTTGTTCATCGATTGTTACCTCTTTTGCCATAGGAAAGTTCCTTAAAACCTTTTGATATAAATCAATGAAGCTTATTGTACAGTCATTAGTATAATCAGCCAGCTCTGATGCCATCTCTTCAAATTTATCAATGTGATAGTCAATAGAGTATTTTTCAGTGATAAAAATCGGATCATATCTCCAAGAAATCTTATTGACTCCCAAATGCTCAGACAACTCCTTGAAATATTTCATAACCTTATAGGAATTAGGAACATTAACTTCAATGTCCTTTTCATATGGATTGATTGTCACAAACCAGAACTGGTTAAACCTGTCCAATTTGTCCATATTTTTAAGCAACGGCTTTGGGTTTTTTGTGCAAAAACATAAACAATCGATAATCTTTGAATCCAAAGGATATTTATAGATATCAGCATTATACGGATTTCTGGTGCAGACAAAGCCTTCATCGATTCTATTCAAAAACCATTTGTGAAAAAAAGCAGGAATATCCGTCCTTGAACCTGTATTAATTATCATGAAAAAAAGAAAAGGTAAAAGAGATTTATAAATCTCTTCCGAATATGTGTACTGCTGCAGTACCACCGGTTCCGCCAATGTTGTGAGTCATACCGATTTCTGCACCGTCAACTTGACGTCCGCCAGCTTCTCCCCTAAGCTGCCATACGATTTCTGCAGCTTGAGCAATACCTGTAGCACCTAATGGGTGTCCACGTGCCTTAAGTCCTCCTGAAGAGTTAATTGGGAAGTCCCCATCGATTTCAGTTTGTCCTTCCTCAATAGCTATTCCACCTTTACCTTTTTCAGCAAAACCTAAGTCCTCTACAGCCAATAGACCGTTTATTGAGAAACAATCGTGAACTTCAGTTACATCAATATCTTTAACTGTAACTCCTGCCATTTCGTAAGCTTTTCTGGATGCAACTTTGGTAGATTCAATAGTAGTAATGTCTTTCCTGTCATGTAAGGTTAAAGTTCCAGAAGCTTGTGCAGAAGCTTTTACATAAATTGGAGTGTCAGTATATTTTTTAGCATCTTCAGCAGGCACCATTACAATAGCTGATGCACCATCACTAACAGGTGAACAGTCCAGAAGAGTTAATGGGTCTGCCACCATAGTGGAGTTAATTACTTTATCCACTGTTATTTCAAATGGGAATTGTGCATTTGGGTTTTTAGATGCATTTTTATGATTTACTACTGAAAATTGTGCTAACTGTTCACGTGTAGTTCCATATTCGTACATGTGTCTTTTTGCAATCATTGCATATAATGACGGGAAGGTTGCACCCTGTTGTGCTTCCCATTCCTGATCTGATGCAGTGGCAATAGCTGGAGTAGCATCAACAACATCTGTCATTTTTTCCACACCTGCAGATATTACCACATCATGAAAACCAGATGCTACAGCCATGATTCCCTGTCTTAAAGCAAGCCCACCAGATGCACAAGCAGCTTCAACTCTTGTAGTTGGAATTGGGTTAAGACCTACATGGTCTGAAATAAGTGCTGCAATATGTTCTTGTTCTACAAAGAGTCCAGAAGACATATTTCCAACAAACACTGCTTCAATGTCAGCACCGTCAATTCCTGCATCTACCAAAGCTTTAATACCAGCTTCAGCAATTAAATCCCTAAATGAGGAATCCCATAATTCACCAAATTTTGTTTGTGAAACTCCGATAATCGCAACATCTCTCATATTCAAGCCCCCTTACATTTTAATTTTGCCTTTGAATTTAGCATAAACAGCATAATCAACATATGTCTTATCGTTGATTATATCCTGTGTTTTTGGAGCTAATTCCCTTCTTTCAACAATTTCATCTTTTACGGTTATTGCAAATCCATCACTTCCAGCACCGGATCCATATGAAACAACAAATATGTTATCTCCAGGCTCTGCAACATCCAGAATATTGGATAATGCAAGAGGTACTGCTCCAGAATAAGTATTTCCAATGTTTGGAGTTAAAAGACCTTGTTTGATTTGTTCTGATGTGAAACCTAACTTTTTACCGGCTCTTAAGTAAAATTTACCGTTAGGTTGATGGAAACAAGCATAATCATAATCTTCAGGTTTTGAGTCAGTTTCTTCAAATAACATTTTAGCTGCACTTAAGACATGCTTGAAGTAAGCTGGTTCTCCTGTAAAGCGTCCTCCGTGAGATGGGTAGTTTTGGCCTTCTCTTCTGTAGAAATCAGGAGTGTCTGTTGTAAAACTAACAGTAGTATTGATGTCGGCTAGGGTATTTTCCTTACCTATAATATAAGCTGCTCCACCAGCGGATGCAGTGTATTCCAAAGCATCACCCGGTGCACCTTGTGATGTATCTGCACCAATAGCCAATGCATATTCTACCATCCCAGATTCTACAAGACCCATTGACATTTGAATGCCTGCAGTTCCTGCTTTACAAGCAAATTCCAAATCAGCAGCAGTCAATTTTGGAGTTGCACAAACTGCTTCAGCTACAATAGAAGCAGTTGGTTTTACTGCATAAGGATGTGATTCAGAACCAACATAAACAGCACCAATTTTACTTGGATCAATTTGAGCTCTTGCTAGAGCATATCTAGCTGCGGTTACTGCAATAGTTGCAGTATCTTCATCAGCAGAAGGAACGGACTTTTCATTAACAACCAATCCGTTTGATAAAGCTACAGGGTCATCACCCCATACCTTTGCAATTTCTTCTACCTTTATTCTATATGAGGGCACATGCGCCCCATATCCTACTATTCCTACCATTAAATCACCTTAAATCATAATATTTAAAGACATTAAAAATTAATTTAATTATATATATTATATTTTTATTATTATATAAAATTAACTAAAAAATAGCTATTTTTTAAAGAAAATAAGAATTTTAAAAAAAGATTTTCTCAGAATGCAGTCGCCGGGATTCGAACCCGGGTTGTAGGCTTGGAAGGCCCAAGTAATAACCAGACTATACCACGACTGCATAAAAAATGCGGCGTCCGGGATTTGAACCCGGGTCTCTAACGTGGCAGGCTAGAGTCTTAACCAGGCTGGACTAACACCGCATGAAAAATAACAACAAATAAACTTATGTTTTAATGTTATATAAAACTTTCGATATTATTAGATTTTTCTTGCCATTACACAAATCCAATCATTTTCATCATCAACATAAGCCTTAAAATCTTCAAATCCAGTTTTTTCAAGAGATTCCTCTAAAACATCCTCAGAATATATTTTCATATCCAATAATTCTACCAAATCATCATATTTTTCCATTTCCCCTTCCCTATAGACTGCTTCATTACAGAAAAATACAAGTCCTCCTTTTTTTAAAACACGATTCACTTCTTTTAAGTCCTTGATAAAATCAGGCCAGAAATAAATGGTTTCAAAGCCAGTGACTATATCGAATGTCTCATCATAGAAAGGCATTTCGGAAACTGATGCATGCAATACATTAACTATCCCATTATCAAAAGCTTCTTTATTAAGTTCAATGGATTTTTCAACACTTACTTCAGAGTAATCAATTCCTACAACCCTTCCATTTTCTGAAATTTGCTCAGCGAATCGTTGAATGTTTCTTCCACCGCCGCAGCCAATATCCAAGATTTTACTATCCTCCTTTATTTCAAAATGACTGACACCCCATTGAGCCATGCTTTCATGGGATTCGTTCATCCTATCCAAGATTTGATTGCCCAGCTCACCGACAGGTTTTCTTGCATTTATAATCAGCTTTTTATCTTCAATATTGTGGCCGGTATTTACTTTATTGTCTTCACTCATAATAATCACTATTTTTTCATTCCTTTTCTTGTTTTAATGGCTTGTCCTGTTTGGAATTCCTTGATTTCACATGCACCTAACAATGCCTTACCATATGCAAGCAACTTGTCTTGCTCGTTAACGATTAAAACTTCATCCTTTGATCTTATATTATCATCGCAATCGACTACAAATTTACAGAATACACTTTTTCCATCAAGTGCAAACGGTTCTGAGTCTTCATTTACAACTACCCTGTTTTCCGGATAAGGCATTGCATTGTGAAGCCTTTTTGCACCTTCCTTTGATAAAATCAAATATGAATCAGATGCTCTCATATTAACGATTAGAACCTTGCCGTCATATATATGCCTTATCTTACCTGTCTTTTTACTTTTTTCTATGTTGATATTGCCCGCAAATAACGCTTCACCGGCTCCAACACCAAATTGATAATCTGCAATGGCCTTGATTTTTTTGAGGTCATCTTTTTGATATCTTATTTCATCAGAATCTGTGCATTTATTGTATAGGCCTATTTCCAGATCCTTGATTATTCTTGAATGTATCAATATCTGTTCATAATATTCAACGAACTCAGAAATGAAGTCTTCAACAAATTCAATGCTGTCAACATCACGGGTTTTTGGAGCATCATTTTGACTTAACGGATAAACTTCATCAATTTCCAAAGGTATTAAACCAAATGGAACGTCCAATACCATGAAATCAGTGTTATCCAAGTCAATTTCCTGTTCTGCACCATAAATATAAAATTCTCCAAGTTTTCCAGATATGAATTTTGAGTAAGGTTTTCTTGTTGGAGGCAAAATCACCAAATCTCTTTTTTTAGGCATTTCACGTAGTTTTTGCATGTGCCTTAAAACTTCCGATCGACATAACGATTCGGGACCTGTGTAGAAGAATGCTGATTTTTTACTTCTTGGATCGTATTTTTCCATATCCCTTGAGTAATTTCCAAGTTGTCTGACCGCTTCCAAGAGTGCCGGGTGAGCTCTGCACCTTTCTTCTACAAGTTCCATTAAATTTCCATCATAAATGGCTTGTCTGATTAATCTTAACTCTGCAAATGAAACATGCAAGTTATGCTGAGCTATCAAATCCCTTCTTTTTTCTTTCGGCATAGCCCTTAAATCATCAGGAGTGTATTTGGTACATACTTCACAGGAACATGGCATTTCCTGTAAATTCTCCAATTTGAAAGTTCCTCTAGTTGATAAAAGCCTATCATCTTCCGCATATAAGATGTATGCTGCAGAGTCAAATAAATCACAGCCCATTGCAACACATAATGCAAATATCATAGGATGCCCCGCTCCCATCAGATGGCGGGCAGTGCTGTCCGGAAGCTCTTTCATTGAATTCATTACGACATCTACTAAATCCTTATAGTGATATGACTCCATTAAAGGAACCACTGCTCCGATAGGATACAAATCTGCATCAAGCTTTGACAGTTCACGAGCACATTCACGCCTCAAATCTAGAAAAGTTGAGCCTTGAACAACAGAATTCAATAACATCTCCATGTTTTGTTCTTTTTTATATGCAACTGCTTCTTTTGCACGTTGTAACGTTATTTCCAAATCGCTTTCGGCCTTTTCACGCTCAACGAATGGCGCAGTTGGAATATCCAAACTGGTTCCGATGTCTGTTTTAATCAATTCCTGGAATTCAATTACCTCTTTGTTGGTTATCTCCACATCACCATAAACAGAAAGTTGAAAAGAACCTGAATCTGTCATGATAGGACCATCAAAGTGAATTAATTCATGCAAACCTTTCTCAACCGCTTCTTTTTTTAAATCTTCATCTTTATATATTAAATATGCATTAGTAATTACTATATCCGCACCATATTTGCCTACATCGATTGTTTGTTTTCTTGGATGAATAACCGGCATCAATGCTGGAGTCTTTACATCCCCATGTTTGGTTTTTAAAACACCAACACGACCCATATTATCTTTAGCTTTAATTTCAAACATTTAATTTACCTAACTCATTTATTCATGAACTTATAAGTTCCAAAGTTCTATTTAAAAAAAAATCATACCCAAAAATTGGAGTATACATAATAACTAAATTAACTTTAAATTAAAAATTAT
>JAZUAV010000070.1:0-1814 GCA_045638165.1 Methanobrevibacter sp. | reverse complement strand
TATTGATAGACACGCAGATGATTCCATTTTGTGCCAAAATCTGCATCCATGCATAATCGCTATGATTCCAAGAATTCATAACAGTTTGATGTCCAGGGCCGCCATAAACATAAATCAGAACAGGGTATTTTTTATTTGGATCAAAATCTGGGGGCAAGATTCGCCATGTTTCCATTTCCAATTGAGTACCATCAGGCAATGTGAATGCTGGATCTGTGATTGTCACAAATTCTTTTTTAGCGACATTATATTCACTCATTCTTTCTAAAAACTCTTTATTATCTTCCAACACTCTTACTTGTTTGCCTTTGTTATCAAACAAAACATATTGGTGTGGTTGTTCTGCTGAAGAATTGATATTTATTAAATATTTAAAGTTAGAACTGAATCTAGCATTATTTGTACCTACCTTATTAATTAATGTACGCATTTCGCCTTTCAAGTTAACTGCATAAATCTGACGTTCTATTGAACTATTTTTAGCAGCTTGGAAATAAACTTCTTTTCCGTCAAAACCATAAACTTCTGTAACTTCCCAGTTGCCAGATGTAAGTTGTTTTACAAGAGTTCCATCCATTAAATACAAATAGATATGATTATATCCATCTTGTTCACTTGTCATCAAGAATCTATTTCCGTCTTCGAGGAAAGTCCAGTTGTCTGTAATATCGATATAATAAGGATTTGTCTCATCATAAATAACTGAAGTTTCGCCTGTTGAAGCATTTGCAGTTAATATCTCAAGATGATTTTGATGACGATTTAGGCGTTGGATTGCCAACACATTAGGATTCTGAGTCCATTTAATTCTTGGGAAATAAATATCAGTCTCTTCACCTGTATTCATTTTAATTGTCTTGCCTGTTTCCACATCATAGACAAAAACTTCAACGATTGAGTTATCTTCACCAGCTTTTGGATATTTGAATTTATAATCCTGCATATACAAACCTTCTGTCATTTGCATATTAAATTCTTTCACATTCGATTCATCGAAGCGATAATAAGCAATTTTCTTGCTATCTGGAGACCAGAAGAAACCTTGTGCAAAACCAAATTCCTCTTCATAAACCCAGTCTGGTGCACCATTAATAATGTGATTCCATTTACCATCGTGAGTAAATTGGATTTCTTCATTTGTTTTTAAATCCTTAATAAACAAGTTATTATCACGCATAAAAGCGAGTTTTGTAGCATCTGGTGAGAATGTTGCAAGACGTTGGTCTCCATTTTCAGAAAGAGGTTGCAACACCTTATTATTAATATCATAAACATAAAAACTAGCTGTATATGAATGTCTATAAATCGGATTCATATTATTCATAAACAAGACTTTAGTTTCATCATCACTGAGAGTGTAGGTTCCATACAATGGCAAGGCTACAGAATCACCAGGGAGAATTAGGTCATTCATATTAAATATCGACTTGACCTTTTTACCGGTTTTATAGTTATAGACATTCAATTCACCTTTTTCAAGAGTAGCATAAGTATTGCCATCTTTCATTGGATTCATGCCTCTGACACCCTTAATTGAGAAGGTTGGGCGTTCATAAATGTCAGCCAATTCAAAATTTTTCTTTTCCTGAGCATTGAGTAAGCAGAATGCATTAAGCAGGAACATTGTGATTAACAGAGATTTAATTTTATTCATAATAATACATTTAGAAAACTCAAAAATAAAATAAAAAATGACATAAAAAATATTTGGACGAATAAAAAAAAGTTGTATCTTTGCACTCGCAAATGGGACGGTAGCTCAGTTGGTTTAGAGCGCATGCTTGACAGGCATGAGGTCACAAGTTCGATTCTTG
>JAZUAV010000069.1:0-29056 GCA_045638165.1 Methanobrevibacter sp. | reverse complement strand
TTAATATATAGAAATAATTAATATATATTCTTTTCTTTTATAAAATTAAAAAAAAATTAAAAATATTTTAGAAATTTTTAAAAATTATACTATTTTTGTTTAAAATGACCAATTTTATAAAATCATTATAAAGAAAATTGAAATAAATATGTGAAAATCATTCATTCTACAATAGAAAATATAAAACATTAACATTAAAAATTTAAAAAAATGTGAACAAATAATGATAAAATTTAAAAAAATGAATAACATAAACAAAAAGAAATGCAATATAGGTAAAATAAACATAATAAAGATGATAATAATTAAACAAAAGCCTTTAGGAAAAATATACAATAAAATAAAAACATTAAAATAAATACAAGGAAATTAAAGGAAAAATAATGACAGTAGTTAATTACACCTCTACATGCTTAAATTTTTTATTCTATGATACTGCCCTTAATTCTTAAATTTTAATTGTAAATTCCCTTGTTTATCATTTTAAGATGAAATTCACTTAATCAAAACATTAAATTTATGCTGATTCATTTAAAATAATAATGAAAATAGGAAAAGAAAAAATTTGTTTAAAAATGCGCATAGAGTTAGAAAAAATAAAAACAAAGGCATAAATCGAATAATCACCAAAACAACACCATAAAGGAAAACACCAAATCATGCAAATAAAAAACCCTGAGTGATGAAAAGAATTTCAGATTCATCGATTAAAATTACCGGACATCCCCTTCAAAATTCTACAATATACTTTAAGAAATACCTATTAAATCATATCAAAAATCAAAAATAAAGGATTAAATTTTTTAAATAAAGCAATTAAGATATATCAAATGATAATTGATAAAATAAGCCCCCAAAATAAAGAAAAACTATAGAAAAATTTTACAATAGAATAAGAATTTGAAAAGTTTGATGCATTATTATATGAACCTTCAGCCCAGTATGAGAAATAATTACACCTAAAAAATAAATAAAAAAAAGATCAAAAAAAGTAATCCTATTTGATTACTTTACTTTTGATGATTTCCACTCTTTTAAGAGGGTAGATTTTTTTAGCGTTGTGGTAAATTTCAGATGCTAATTTACCGTTTACAACTATTTTAACTAACTCGTCGAAAGTTTTTTCAGCTGCGTTTTCTTTGATTAAATCTTCAATGACGCTTCTCATATATCTTTGTTGGGAAGATTTAGCTCTTCTGATAGTTACAGCGAGAACTTGGAGTTTTACTTTACGACCATCTTTGGTTTTTACGATTGCAGATGCATCGATTCTGGAAGTTCCTCTTCTAATCATGCTTCTTACATAATCGGTAGTGGTTTTGTGTCCGGTGAATTTGGTGTTTGCAACATCACCTGCAACATTATCAATTTCAAATCTGAGTTTGATGTATTGTTTTGAGAAGTCTCCAGTTAATTCTCTCATAGTAACTTCTACGCCTCTTCCAATGAGAAGTTCAGGGTCTCTTGCTGGAGTTTCTCCAATTTCTTTTTCTTCGAAGTTTACTGGTGTTTTAATAGTATACCAGGATTTTTCTTTCCATGTGTCACGTACTCTACGTCTTTGTTTTGCCTTTGCCATTATATCAACCGTTTTTTAATAAGTAATAATATATAATAAATATAGCTTCCGCTATTAAAATTTTAAAAATAGTCTAAAAATACAGTATTTTGCAAATAAGCCATAAAATAAACTGTAAATAGGATTATAAAAAATTATTGATTTATAATCAGTTATTCGACTATTGTGAGTTATTCTCACATTATTTAAAGAAAATATTTGTAATTTAAGTTTTATTTAATAAAACCCGCCCATAAAGGTTATTTTTAATTATTTTATTCATGGTATATAAAGATTATTAAAAAAATGCATTTTTTGAAAAAAAATTGAAAATTTAAAAAAAATAAATTTTGCAACTGAAAAATTTAATCCAAGCAAAATGCCCAAAATTAAAAACAACATTCAAATATCAAAATGTTTACTTTTCAAACAATGCAATTGGGATATATTTCCTATACATCTCACAGTCATCGATATTGATATTTTTAACGAAATCTTTGCTGGTTTTTTTATTGCTCATCGAAAGCATCATATGTGTGTTGATATACCCCCTTTGGCTGATTAGTTTAATCAATCTTTTACCATAAGTCAAATCAGGGTTTGAAACACGATCATGCATCAGCTTCAAGGTATTTTCATCTCCAATGCCCAAGACTTCACACATCCCGTACATTTCATTGATGATTTCTGAAGCCCATTGCTTAAGAGTAACCTCTTCACCATCCTTTAAAAGCCTCATGGACTCGTCATATGCTCTTTCAGCAACCCTTTCTTCATTAATTTTCGCTTCTTTTTGCCAATCCCCATAATCGGATTCGGATTTGATTGCCATGTAAATCAGAAACAGATGCAGAAACTTCATGTCATGCCTTACAAGACCGCATTTGTAAAATGGATTGATGTCCAATGTCCTGATTTCTATATATTCAATTCCATCATTTTTAAGTGAATTCAACATGTCCAAAGGATGTTTTGGCTTTAACCTGATTTGTGTGTAGAGCTCTTTGGCTTCGGAAAGATCCCCATCATCTATGAATGACTGGATGTCACTTGTAAACTCATCAACAGTATTGTAGCTAGGATATAGGCTTTTTAAATTCTTGTATCCGCAGGAAGCATTCCTGAATGAAGGCCCCTGTGTACTGTAATAGCTTCCATATGCATCACGCGCATCCATCAGATAGATGCAGTCCTTTGAAAAAGTGCCGTGAGATCCTATGGAACATCCTGTCAGATATATGATAAGCCAGCAATACCTCAGGTAGTTACGGGCAATCTTTAAATAAACATCGTTTTTAAACTCTTTGAAGCTCAATTCAGATCCCGTGATTTCATATAACTTCTCTACAGTGTCTTCTGCAAAGGAAAAGTTAAAATGAACACCTGAAATCATCTGCTTTTTGACTCCGTATTTTTTAGCCAGCTCTATTCTGTATCTTTCAGATTCCTCGCCATCTTCACCATATCTGGCTATAGGTATCTTGTCATAATAAGGCAATATGCAGGGTATTGACTGGAACCACAGATATTCATCATCCGGAAGGGATGCATTTACCAAATCGGCCAAAAGAGAAAACACATCAAACGCTTCATCGATTGAATCGAATGTAGGTGTGATTATCTCGATTTGGCTTTCGGAGAAATCTGTTGTGATTAATGGGTTTGTTAGCTTGTCTCCAAATACTTCAGGGTGTGGAGTTAATGACAGCTTGCCATCCGAATGGGCTCTGAGACTTTCCCATTCGATTCCAAATGACCCTCTCAATATCTCTTCAGGCGATAATTTGCATAAGTTTGATAAATCCATTTAAATCCCACTTAATTTACCGTATTCCCGGATCAGTTCCTCTATCTTTATGCCGTCATTGACGGAGTCAATGATGTTTTTTCCGGGATTTGTGTGTTGTTTTATACGTTCATATAAAGGTTTTAAAAATATTTCTTCACCAAGGCCCCTTTCATCAAGCCCTGCTGATGCAAGGTCAACCACATCTTTTGATAGCTTACATATGCCATTTTTATCTACAAAAGAAGGAAGCTCGTCTTGAATTAGCAATTTTCTAAGTTCACTTGCATTATACCCTTTATGATATATTACATTATCATTATTAATTAAGTCTTCCAATTCATCAAGCTTTCCCTTAAGGCCCAGATGAAATGCGCTGACAGACATCGAATCAGAAATCGGCTGGGTACAGACGCTTCTGAATTCAACTGTGCCCCGAAATGTCAGATTAATAAATTTGAAGGGTCTTAAGTATTTAATATCCTTTATGCATGGCCTTATTTCAATTTCCCTATATTCCCCATTGTTATAGATTTCTCCCTTAACGGAGTCTTTCATAAAGTAATCGTGCAAGTTCATTGTCGGAAAATTGATATATGCCCCATCACGCATTACACAGTAAATGTTTAGAGATTCCAAATAGGATTGCAAATCATCTATGCTTTTAAAGTCCACATCATACATTCCGATATTGTGCGGATTTATTCCGTGGGTAGAATATTCCCATAAGGCATCCCTAAAGCAGGTTATGTGATTATTTTCTTCATACAGCACTGAGTTTGAGAACAGCAATGCCTTGATCGGTTCGATTTTTGAAAATACATTGATTGTCTTTACCAAATCATCCTTATATACGTCAAGCTGAACCTGTGAAGCGGATGAAAACATCCCATATTCAGGATAGCTGTGGAAATACATCGGATGGTCCAGATATCTGGAGTATGATTTCAAGTGATGATAAAGCATCAGATACCTTTCTGAAGGAATAGGTATTGTTTCATTATATTTCCTATATGGATTGATTCCCATTCCAGTTAATGTATGATTATATTCCTCAAATGCCTCTTTAGTAAATGCATAGTATTCACAAAAGCGGTCATTGATTGTAAATAAGTCCTTTTCACGACCCATTGCAAACTCTATGTTGTTATATGAACAGTCATAACAGACTATGTCATCATTGTTACTGTTTTTTAAAGAGAATACATTTCCATCATAATCTATTCCATTATCCTTGAAATCCTGAAACTGCATATTGAATTTATGAGTAACTTCATGGACAACATCAAAATCTACCGGTTCTTTATCCAAATTGACAATTGGAATTTCAATTTCAATGCCTATGAAGTTCTTTTTTGTATATGTGGGCTTTATGAACTCATCATACAGCCTATCTCTAATCATTTCCCCATCAATCATAACATCAGTCCCCATCCAATGAACTCAAAAACCTCTCAATAGCTTTTTCATGCTCTTCAGTCTGGATGAATTCATTGTCATGCTCTTCGCTTTCAAAGATGATGTTTCCATCAATTAATCCGAATAGCTTATTCAGTTCCACTTCCATCCATCTTTCATCATCATCCAGGGGAGTTGAAGCAACCAGAAAGCCCTCATCGTCTTTCAAATAGTATAAGGTTTGCCTCATATTGGAGTGGATATAAGTTAAATCCCCGTCATAAATCATTAAATTAAGTTTATTATTTTTTGATAAGTCAGCTACTACCTCTGTCAGCAAATTGAAACGTTCCTTTATTGTAGACAGTGCCCCCTTGGCCTTTTCGAACTCATTGACCTTATCGACAATGAACAGGAGTATCCTTTCAGAGTCGGTATCCCCATGCTCATATTCCTTGTATTTGTCAAGTTCCGGATAGTTGAATATCGTACCATTGTGTATCAGCATCCAGGATCGGTTGTTGTCATCCAATTCGTGGAAAGGGTGACAATTTGGGGAAACGATTTCCCCAACAGTAGCTAATCTTATATGCGCGAACACATTCTTTCCAATAACGGGATGAGATAATATATCCTTTAAATGTTGACTACATGTTGCTTTTATAGGCTCTTTATCTATAACAAATTCATCGGATTGCATATTGGCCAATCCCCATCCGTGCGGATGATTTTCAGAGTGATTATAAAAACATTCCAAACATTTATTCACTTGTTTTGGCCTATTAGAATTAAAACAAAAAATTTCACACATATATTACCCTCCCATTATTGAATATTACAATTGTTATATTGTAATAACAATTGTTATATATTTTATATTATTTAAATATTATCTAAAAAAAGTGAAAAAAAGGTTAATTTTTCATGAAATTGACATGATCGACATATCTTTTCAGGACTTCATCGATTGGTCCTTCATCCATGACCAGTTTGATGCCCTGATCTTCTGCCTTGATTTTGGATTTGAAACCGTACTGAACTGCAATCAATACATCACAATCGCTGCAGGCTTTAATGACCTTACCACCCTGATGCTTTGAATCTTCAGATATTTCGACATCCCTCTTTTCAACAAAATCTATTTCATCTTCACAGTCATATACATATATGGATTTTCCACGTCCAAGATGCAAATCCACATTTTCGCCGTCGGAAGATACTACTGCAATTCTCAATTTAACACCTCATTATTATTATAGTTATACTTCAGCCCCATCCAATGCATGAAGGCATATGCAATCTGATGCATCATCAACATTTTTTATAAAATTATATATCAGTTCAAGTAGCTCACTTTCCTTTTCTTTAACCATTTCAAAGACTTCATCGATTGTCAGATTATTTTCAGAAATTCCTGAAGCATAGTTTGACACGATGCATATTGAATTGTAGCACATCTCCCTTTCACGGGCAAGAGTGACTTCAGGAAGCCCGGTCATTCCAACCAGATCCCCTCCAAGCATATTGAACATTCTAATCTCTGCAGGAGTTTCAAATCTTGGCCCTTCAGTGCATACATATGTTCCTCCCAAAATCACATCACCTGAGGCATCCAAGACATCCCTCAGTTGACTGCAGTATGGTTCAGTGACGTCTATATGGACTACCTTATCTTCAAAGAACGTCTTTTCCCTGTTTTGTGAGAAATCAAGAAAATCGTCGGGAACAACAAAAGAGCCCGGAGGCATTTCAAGATTCATGGACCCGACAGAATTCGTAGCTATTATTTTTGTAACGCCAACCTGCTTCAATGCATCGATATTGGCTCTGAAATTAATTTTGTGTGGTGGAATGCTGTGTCCTGATGCATGGCGCGGAAGAAAAGCCACCTTTTTTGAAAATATGTCCAAAATGGATACTTCCACATCACCATAGTCTGTTTTGACCAATTTTTTAGTGCAGGCGTCTGCCTTTTGGGTGATTTCATATACCCCGCTTCCACCGATAATGCCAATCATAATCTCATCCTTTTGTAACGGCTAACGGTTTAACCTTTGCAACCAATTTAGCAATTCCAGTACTGTCAGATACACGAACGACACTATCCACATCTTTATAAGCGCCAGGAGCTTCTTCAGCAATTACATTTTTACTGGTTGCTTTGATTCTGATTCCTCTTTTTTCCATGTCTTCAGTGATTTCATCTGCAGAGAAATCTTTTTTAGCCTTTGATCTTGATAATATTCTTCCAGCACCATGTGCAGTAGAGCCGAATGTTTCCTCCATTGCAACATCAGTTCCATGCAACACATATGAAGCTGTTCCCATTGTACCTGGGATCAATACAGGCTGTCCTACTTCCCTGTATTTTTCCGGAACTTCAGGTCTTCCAGGACCAAATGCGCGGGTAGCTCCTTTTCTGTGAACCAGAACTTCCTCTTCACGATTGTAGACCTTATGTGTTTCCATTTTAACGATGTTGTGGGCAACATCATAGACAATGTCCATTTCCATGTCCTTTGCTGATTTTCCCAAAACATCTTCAAAGGTTTCACGAACCCAGTGAGTCATCATTTGCCTGTTTGCCCATGCATAATTAGCTGCAGCCGCCATTGCCTGTATGTAGTTTTGAGCTTCTTTTGAATCAAGAGGAGCACAAGCCAGTTGCCTGTCGTCAAGATTGATTTTGTATTTTTTATAAGCCTTATCCATCACCCTCAGATAATCGGAGCATACCTGGTGTCCGCATCCCCTGGAACCTGAATGAATCATGATTACAATCATTCCTTTTTCAAGGCCGTACACTTCTGCAACTTCCTCGTTGTAGATTTCATCAACGATTTGAATTTCCAGAAAGTGATTTCCTGAACCTAAAGAACCTAATTGAGGAATTCCTCTTTTTTTGGCCTTATCTGAAACTATGCTGGAATCGGCGTCTTCCATTCTGCCGTTTTCTTCCAGGACTTCCAAATCTTCTCTCCACCCATATCCATTGTTGACAGCCCATTCGGCACCATAATCAAGCACATCATTTATTTCGTTTTCATCCAGCTTGATTCTTCCTTTGCTTCCAACTCCTGACGGAATGTTTTTGAACAGCTTTTCTGTAAGCTCATCCAGACTGTCTTCAATGTCTTCCAAGGTCAGATTTGATCTGATTAATCTGACCCCACAGTTGATGTCAAATCCGACACCTCCAGGAGACACTATGCCGTTTCTAAGGCTGAATGCCGCAACGCCCCCAATTGGAAATCCGTATCCATAATGAATGTCAGGAAGTCCTATTGAGTATCTTTGAACACCTGGAAGGCAGGCAATATTGACAATCTGCTGGACAGCACCTTCCTCAAGAGCCTCGAAACTTTCATCAGCAATGTAAAATCTTCCGGAAGCCCTCATTTTTTTATTGTAAGAGCCGGGAATCTCATAAACATTATCTCTAACTTTTTTTATTTCATCTTTAATACTCATAAAAATCACTGAATTATTATGTTTTAATATCTATCAGTGATGTTTAAATAAAGTTTTGGTAAACCGGAGGAATTTTGAAAAAAATCGGATTTTGTCCCATACATCAGTTGAATGATCCTTGACTTGTTGGAATATATGGGCACATCAAAAGATTTGCGATTATCCTAAAATAATCTATAAAAATAGCTATCGTTTGAGTTTAAAGCATAAGCTCCGCTTTAAAAATGCAGTTATGCACATATAATAATGATTGGTTTTGAGAAGAAAAAGTACACTACTCACTGTCTTTAAGCAGAGAATTCCGAATGACGTTTAGTTCTTTTGTGAATTTATATTTTGAGATTGAAATTGAACCTGATTAGAAGTTGAGTAATATATTGTATAGTTTACATCAACATATACATATACTCCCTTATCACCAGTAAAACAATGAATATACGGATTGCAACAAAGTTATGACATCATATCAAATAGCATATCCAACCATTAACTCCAAATAGCACAAACATAATCCAAGAACATATTCACATCCTTTTTATGAACCTGTTTAATATCATATTATCCGAATTAACAGAGAACTACTATTTCCAACAATATTATTACAATTGAAGAAATAATGGACATAATAATATTACAATATATTCCTAATACTTCAATTCAGTTTTTTCATTCGTTTAAAACATAAATTACTCTAGAACTATCTTTGTAATTCTATAGTTCAGTGTTTTTTTCTTTTATACCACCAAATACTTATTATTTAGTTTAAAATCTTCTTGAAATAGTTGTACCAGCGATTGCAATTAATGCTAAGAGAGCCATTGCAATAGGGTTACCTGCAGCAGGCATGGTGTCTTCACTAGCAGCACTGACTTCAGGAACATCTGCCCATGCAATATCATAATTGTTTGATAAATCAGGATCAACACTACCTAAAGTTACAGCAATAGCTTCTACAAAGTATGGACCTTCATCCACTTTTACAGTATCAAGGAATAAAGTTGCAGTTTCATTAACAGCTAATACAGGGATATACCATGTATAAGTATTTGGATCGAACTTAGTACCATCAGGTATGGAGTATGCAATTGGCAATAAATTGTCCCCACCGTTAACAAATACAAGAACATCTTCAGCAACATCAGGTCCATTGTTGATTACATTAACACCCCAAAGGATTTCATAAGGAGTTTCATCTTCAACTTTGACATCAGTTTCTACATCAGCAATTGGAACATCGGAAGCAGCCGCATCTGTTCCAGCTGCAAGTTCATCTCCACCAGCAGCCACTTCTTCGACTACAGGTGCTTCTTCGACTACAGGTGCTTCTTCAGCTACAGCTACATCATTAGCTACAGCATCGTCTGCGCTAACAGCGCTTAAGGTTAATGACAAAGCCATTAACACAACAAATATGTATAATATAGATTTTTTATTCATTTTTACACCTTTTTTATTAATAGTTTTTAGTTTATGAAAGAATGTTAGATATTCTTTAGGATGCACAATGCATCTCAATAAACTATTTAATATTTATCTAAAATACATACATTTAAATATTAACAGAATATCAATGAATGAAACCCAAATTATACAAAGTGTTTTCTATTTGATAAAATATATTGTAAACATTCACCAAAAAAAATATAAAATGAATATTTAACAATAACATAAAATACATGAATTTTATACACATGTTAAAAACACTTCATTGAAAAAAATTAAACAAACGTTTAATCCCTACAAGTTATGGAAATTCTATTCGGAAAATATATTGTAAAAGAAATATCATTATTGAAACCAAATAATGCAATTTATTTGTTACACTGTTGAACATCTCAAGAAGACAAATATATTTTACTATATAATCCATAATGTTCCGCAGGAGAGAATGTAAAATTATTTTCTAAACAATAAGCAGATACCTGCCACAAGCAAAAACAATGCGCTGATCACATTAATATAATCTGCACCTGCAATTACAAACATGGTGGCTATAATAAAGCCCACACCAGCAAATTCCGGATTTTTTCCTATGTAATAAGTTGAAATGAATCCTAAAATGGAAGCCAGGATAGCAATAATACCTAAAAATGATATGTGAGCCTGTCCAAAGCTTTCAATAAAAATTAGAAAAGAACCTGAAAACATTCCGATAACGGATCCCAATGCACCCATTACCATTTCAAAAGTTCTTGAAGTATACTTAATTCGTTTCATATTAATATCTATGGATTGTCATATTATATATAAATTACAAATCAACAATAGCCTGAAGCTCAAAATGATTGGTTTTTTTGACATCCATCTTATGAAATGTTATTGCCTTTATTTCACTTTTACGCTCATGCTTATCCCAATCAATAGACTCCCCTTTAATTTCTGCCTTCAAATTATACCCCCCATCATCTTTGGAGATATCCACATCAAATTCGCTGAAAAGCATAAAGTCGACCTCATGGCAAAAAAGCAGCTCTTCAAGATAATCATACAATAGCGACACTTCATCTTCAGAGTTTATTTCGAATGATTTTACAATTTTTGGAGCTATATTGGAAGTGTCAGAAATTATATTAAAAATTGCCAACCCTGCATTTTCAAAGGCTTCATCCAATGTATTTCCATAAGCTCTAAAGCCAATATCAGCAGTTACATCAAAATAATCAAAATTTTTCATGAGTTTTCCCCAAAAATATTACTTTTCACACGCTCTCTATCTCTTTGTTTATATTATATTTTTCATCATAATAAGTATTAGTGATTAAAATGTTATGGAATAATGATACTACCCTACAAGCAGATTTAAGAAAAAAAAGCTCAATAAAAGATGAAATTTTGTTTAGCAACTATGATGTTCAATCTTGCATGGTAATGCTTCTTGTAATAACTGCATTGCTTTTATCAGTTATTTCTGTTGTTGCAGCACAAACTCCAAGAATAATTTAAGCTTGGATCCTATTATTTTTTAATAAAATACCAAACCCTTATTGCTGCACATTAGATAGTGGCTTACCATGCAATACATCTAATGAAACAGAAACTAATTTCCCCCAGGAAAATTTAGATGGTATAATCATCGGGGTTAAAACGCAATATAATTTCACGAGAATTCCCCTTAACCCCTTTTCCTGTGAATTTGGTGTCAATTAACCTTACAAATTCTAATTTTTCCAATGTCCGGTTAAATGAAGCATAGCTCGCATTGGTTTTTTGCTTGAAAACTTCACACAAATCACCAGCAACGTATACTCCATCATAATCAGCGATTAATCTTAACAATTCTCTTTCTGTGTCTGTTAGAGAATTGATTGTTTCGGCAATGTTAGTTGAAACCAAAGATCCAACAGCTTTTTCATAATGCTCGGAAGTGATTTCACGGCTGGCATCGGCTTCCGCAATGTTTCCGCAGGTGTTTAGAAGTTTGATTCCAATCCTCAAATCGCCATTTTCATAGGTGTACATTGCAATCTGCTCCAATACCTCATCGCTTAAAACGCCTGGGAAAAATCCTGCTTTGGCCCTATCCCTTAAGATATTTTCTATTTCAGAGTAGGAGTAAGGAGGGAATGTTATTTCCTGAGGAATAAAAACAGTATTGACATTCTTATCAAAGGCATATTTGAATTCCAGGTCAGATAAAATTGCAAATATTGATGTTTTAACGCCAGTATATTCCTCATATGCTCTCAACATATCATAAAATACCTTATTGGCATTTTTACTTTGGAATAAATAATTGACATCATCAAATGCAACCACCAGTGCCTTTTCATTTTGTTGAAGATTTTTCATGATTTTGTCATAGACTCTGGCAAAGGGAACACCTGTTTCAGGCGGAGCGTGACCAAATATCTTTTTGTGAATTTGAGAAAATATTCCAAAACGAGTTGTGTGGATTTGGCAATTAATATACACGCATACAACCTTTTCTGTGGTTTTTTCGACAAGTTCAAAGACTTTTCTAATGGCGGTTGTTTTTCCTGTTGCTGGTGAGCCCAAAACAATAGCGTTTGATGGCTGGCCTCCCCTCATGGCAGGTCTTATGGACATTGCCATTGCTTCCATTTGAGTATCCCTGAAATTATAGTTAGGAGGCATGTAATCCGGATCAAAAGCATTTATGTTTTGAAAAAGACTTTCATCATACATCAAAATATCTTCAATTCCCATATTATCTACTCTATTTTAACTACTATAAATCAATTATTATTCGCACAAATTAATAATATCCACATCTTCATTGTCGATTATCCATTGGGTTAACCTCTCAGCATACATCAATTTTTTCTTTTTGAAGTCATCGGCCTTGGCCAAATCGCTTTCAAGGTTAGGTCTTGAGTATTTGGTTACAATATCCCCAAAATCCATTCCCGCCAAGGTGATTTCACTTGCCCCCAATGCCACGGCCAAAAATATTGCCCTGTCGCCGTCGGTAAATCCGCCGAAGTTGTAGATGTTTCCTACCGGCTGTGCTTGTGTTGTGCCAATAACATTGTTGAAAAATGAAGTGAACTTGATTACCGCATCAAGGTTGTCTCCGTGAGCATGAACTGCTATATTGGCCCCTCTCAAGTTGGCTAGAAGTATATCGTCAATATTTCCGTCCAAATCTGTGGCCACAATATCCGGACAGATTCTTTCTTCAATAAGGGCAGTTGTTGCGCCGTCGGCCGAAACCAAAACATAATCCCTCAAATCATAGTTTTCCTTTAAGAACTTGACATGCTCCTTCAGTGAAGGTCCCGCGCCAAATACTATATACTTGTCTGAAAATCCTACTATCTGGCTTAAATCATCCAATGTAAGACAGCCTTCCTCAGACAGGATTTCATCAAGCACTTTTGCTGAGTTTTCATCGCCCTGTCTTGAAAAACCGAAATCATCAAGAATTTCTTTATAATATATTTCCCAAAGTCCAAATTCCATATTTAAACCTCACAATAATATTTTAGCCATTGATTGATTAAATAATTTATTATTTTTTGAATAATTGATTTAACCTTGTTATATTGTCATATACTTATTAAATTTACTTTATTTTAAAGAAAAACTTTTTATATCTTTTAAAATAAACTATAACCTACATTAATGTAATTTATAATGATTTCTAGAAATCTTTAAAAATAAGATGTGAAAAACATGGATTTGACTAGAAAAATATATCAACCATCAGACATATCATTCAAGTATGCAATAGCCGTTTTAAACAAACATCTGCATAGATACCTAAAATTAAAAGACAGATATGTTGTATCCTACCCAACAGAAGTAATCACCCGAGATATGAGAAATTTAAGAATGGATTCATTATACAAAACAAATTCAAGTTTAAACAACATAGAATCCCAATCAACAAGAGTCGGCATAAAAGAGATGAGAAGATTTGCAGATTACAGGATATTCGCAGAATATATCTATAACCTCCCTGTTGAAACAATAGTTTTAATGACTGTTGACCCGAAAAGCTCATTAAAGGAATATAAGATTAGTGAAACAGACATAATTAGACCCATTTACATATATTTTAAAAAAGATGAAGTGATGAAAAGATTTAAAAATGTTAGCGACAAAATAGAAAATAATAAAACATTAACTGAAGAAGAGACACTAGATATGGCGTTTCTTCCATTATTTGCACCTAAGGAAAATTCACAGGAAATAACTGAAAAGATGTGTGAATTGATAAAAAAATATAATCACATTGACTATGAATTAAAAAGAGAAATATCATTCATCCTTCAAATAATGGTTTTCAAATATTTTGAAGATTCTGAAAAAAGAAAAGAATTGATAGGTGAGATTAACATGAAACAATACGATTCCGATTTAGAAATGATCGCCTACGAAATATACGGCGAAGACATGGAAGAACAAAAAGAAATAATCAAACAACAAAGCGCCGACCTAAAACAAAAAGAAAACACCATAAAACAAAAAGACAAGGACTTAAAACAAAGAGACAACGACCTAAAACAAAAAGAAAACACCATAAAACAACAAAATGAATTACTAAAAGAAATAAAAGAAAAAAACAACCTCGATAAAGAAACATCCGCCAAAATCGACGCAATACTCTCTAACGATTAACAACATTGATTCTCTCACCAGTCAATCTGAAATACAAGTTAGATATTTGCCTTAATGTAAAACCAACCATGAATGCTGATATGACCGTTCCGATACTTACGGCTGCAAAAGCATTAGCATACCACAAGACACACATTATAAAGGCAATGCTCACCACAGTGGCGTCGAATCCTATTTTTATTGTTGAAAATCTCCAATCCGTTACGATAGCTATCGCCTGAACGCATCCTTCACCTGGAAGAGGGGCAATGTCTGCAGGCATATAGATGAATATTCCAAAGGAAATCAGAAATATGCTCAACACCAAATACAGAATATAAAAAGGAATTGTGGGTTCAAACGGAACGAATGAAACCAGATACAAAGCCACATCGGTGAAATATCCGAACATTACGCAATTGATTAACTGCAGCAGTCTTCTTTTCTCGAATCTTGACCTCAATATCAGGAACTGAATGAAAATCAAAGCAGCATTAAACAGGAATGTTGTTAATCCAATGTCTATATTCGTTATCAAAGCCAAAGCATAAGAAATGGAACTTATTGGAGTTGTCCCTAAAGTGGAATTGATTGAAAACGCAACCCCCACAGACATTATGAACAGGCCTACCGTGAATGAACAAATCCTTTTAAGCATATATAATAATATATTTCACTTCTTTTTTAAATCATCCTCCATCAATCGGAAAAATATTTGCCGATAATAATCTATAAAAAGCAGTTAAAATAAATATATAAATTAGGTTTAGAAATGCTAAATCTTTTTATTTTGTATGGAGGAATATAATGAATGATACTTTGTTAATGCTTCCTGGACCTACAACAGTACATCCAAGAGTGCTCAGTGCCATGACAAAAGCTGTTGTAAATCACAGGGGCGCTAAATACGGTGAAATATTAACTGAAACTACTGAATTGATGAGTAAAGTTTTCCAAACACCAAATAACTCTTATTTATTAACTGGATCTGGAACTGCAGCTATGGAAGCGGCTGTTGCAAACACTGTTGCTCCGGGCGAAAAGATATTGAATGTAGTGGGCGGAAAATTCGGAGAACGTCTCCTTAAAATTTCCCAGGCTCATGGAATCGAAACCAAAGAACTGGCAGTCGAATGGGGAACTGCAGTAACTCCTGAAGCAATCGCCGAAGCATTGGATGAAGACGAAGACATCAAAGCAGTAACCGTGATTCACAATGAAACTTCCACCGGTGTGGCTGCACCTATCGAAGAAATCGGTAAGGTAATGAAAAACTATGACGCACTATACATCGTGGACACCGTGTCATCCCTTGCCGGAGATGAAGTGAATGTTGAAAAGTTCGGAATCGATGTGTGCTTTACCGGATCACAAAAATGTCTGGCTGCACCACCGGGAATGGCAGCAATCACCTTAAGTGACGAAGCATGGACAGCTGTTGATAAAATGGAAAGCAACACTTTCTATCTGGATTTGAAAGCCGCAAGAAAAAGCGGAAGCAAAGTCCCTCCTGAAACCCCATACACACCTTCAGTATCACTGACATACGCAATGAACGAATCTTTGAAAATGGTCATGGAAGAAGGTCTCGACAACAGGGTTGCACGCCACCACAAGGCAGCAAAAGCAAGTGTGGATGCAGTCAAAGCTTTAGGACTGGAACTCTTTGCAGACGAAGCCGTTTCATCAGCAACCGTTACTGCAGTCAAAATGCCTGAAGGAATTGCCGATGCGGACTTCAGAGGAACAACCCGTGACAAATATGGTGTTGAACTCGCCGGAGGACAAGACCACCTTAAAGGAAACATATTCAGAATCGGACACATGGGAAACATTTCCTACAAAGAATTGACCCAAACCTTTGCAGCAATTGGAATGACTTTAAAAGGTTTAGGTGTAATCGACGATGCCGGCGCTGGTGTGGCATCAATTGCAGAATCATACTTATGATTCTGACCTTTCTCTTTTTTTGATTTTTTTTGAATGTTATAAGTTATAACTACCTGTTTTTGTAAAAAATAGATTACTTATAAGTAATAACTGAAAAGTTACACTTGAAATGCACCTCTCTGGTATAACTTATAAATTATATGTGAAAAGTTACACATGAAATGCATGTCTTTAATAGATTACTTATAAGTGATAAGAAAAAACTTACACTTGAAATGCACCTCTGGAAATGATGTAAAATGATTATAACTAAAAAGTTACACTTGAAATGTACGTCTTATAAGTGAAAAAAGTATTACTAATTGATTCTTTCAATGCCATTAATTTCATCAAAATCAGAATCAAAACTCAAAATATTGTTAATATTTAAATCTCGCATAGTTTTGAGAATAGTACAATCAGAATAATTAATTGCATCTCCATACAACCTATTCAGATTCAACGCATCTAAAAGATTATCAAATATATAAATTAAAGCTGCTATATAAACTATTTGTAGAAAATAAAAGCAATTATTCGAAATCAAATCAATTTTTAAATGAAAATAGTAAAAATATTTTAAACATTAAATACAAAGATTAACATATGAAATAGGATGTGAAACTATGAGTGAAAAAATCAAAATAACAGTTGAGGAATTGCGTAAACTTATTAATGTAGACAATGTAATCGGCAATCCAATCGAAACCGAAGACAAAATCCTCATTCCTGTCGTGAGAATGGGAGTTGGATTTGGAGTTGGTGAAGACCTTGTGGGCAAAGAAGGAAGCAGCGCTGCAGGAGCCGGTGCTGGAGTAGAACCAGTGTCCATGGTAATGATTCCTAAAAAAGGAGATACCGCCGAAGGAGTTCGTGTACTTGATTTAGGTAAAAGAAACGAAACAAACAAGGCATTGAATGATTTAGGTTTAATCATCACAGATTTGATAAAACAATACACCGGTTCAAATGATGAACCTTATGACGAAGGAGAATACATCGAACCCGAATTCACCACATCTGACGATGATGACGAAAAATAGGAATATACATGTTAAACATCCTAGGGATGATTATTCTAATAATCATCTTATTCATTATTATTTTGCTGCTTATCGGGATTAGAATATCCCTAATCTACGATAAGAAAGGCAGTGAATTAAAAGGATGTTTTAAAATACTCATTTTTAAAAGAATCAAAGTCTTTTCCAAGCAATATCCATCTAAAGATCCTAAAGACAATGATGAGGACGAAGAAGACGAAGAGAAAAAGCAAAGAGATGTCAAAAAGCTATTCAATTTAGCCAAACCCTGCTTTGAAGACTTTAAGATATTCATAAAATCATCACTCAAAATCATTAAAGTATCAAAACTTGATAATCATCTCATTTTTGGAATGGACAGCTATGCAGATACCGGAAAGTATATTGGCATCATCTGGGCCGTCCTGGCTACATTAAATCCTATGCATGAAAATCTGCACTTGAGCGCCGAGCCATCATTTGCGGGAAGCGTTTTGGATGGCCATGGAGTCAACGATATTGAAATCTATCCGTTGAAGCTGATTGTTCCAAGCGTGAAACTGCTTTTGAAAAAGGATGTTCGGACATTCATAAGAGGTGTTATGGATGAGCGATGAAATAATGGATTTTGTTCTGAATCAGTTCGGCATCACTGAAGACACCACCTTTGAATTTAGTGAACTTTGCGGATTCACATTTGTATTTCAAAAATCGATTTTCACCTATATGGACAGATGCTCATCTGCGGAAATGAAACCTGTCGGAATAATTTATGAAGAAAATGATGAATTTTACCTTGCTCCCCTAGATGAAGTTAACGAAATAGATGCAATCGTTAAAGAATTTGTTGAAATTTATCTGAAATAGAAAAATTGATTTAATCGTGCGAAATTGCATTTAAAAGATACTTACTAATTTATATAGACCGATAGTTAATATAATAATTATTTAATACTAAACGGTATCTTCATATTGGCAAAAACAAAAAAGAAGGCGATACCATCATCAGAAAAGATTTGATAAACTTTCAAAATCATCTTCCAAAATCCTTACAAATTCATTATTAAGATTCATTGGCGAGAAACCTGGAATTAAAAATATCTACACTTATAAAATCCATACACAAAGCCAAAAATTAAAAATTCTAGATATAGTTGTGGAAACGATAAACGGATATTGCATCAATTTTGAATTTCACAGATCAAATGCAACAGATTAAAAAGTTATGATCCATAGCTATTTAGGAAGCGGAATATCCTCACTTTCAACAATCACTTCAACAACAAGAGGCCCAGTCAGATTTTTCTCAAGCAACAGTTTTAAATCACTCAAATTGTCGACACGTACCGCATCGATGCCATAAGATGCCGCTAGCTTTATAAAGTCGGGATTTTTCAGCTTGACCTGATATGGCTCCATACCATAGAAAGATTCCTCCCATTGGCGAATGATTCCAAATTCCGAATTGTTCAGAATGAATACTATGACATCCAAATCATTTTCCTTCAATGTTGCAAGTTCCTGAAGATTCATCTGGAAATCCCCATCCCCATTGATGACAATTATTTTTTCACCACTGGCTATGGCTGCACCGATTGCCGCCGGAAGTCCATAACCCATTGGAGCAAGCCCTCCCGGGAAGAGCAATTGCCCAGGTTTTGTTGACATTTTAAGAAGTGTGGTCCAAGTGGTATGTGAACCGGCATCTGAAGCAATGATAGTATCAGCAAACCTGCCTAAGATATGACTGATGGCAGCCTGCGGCTTCAAGTCATCATTGATGCCCTCGATTTCGATGGTGTTGTTCACTTCCAGAATCTCATCCAGCCAGTCCACCTTATTGAACTTGATGTTGGATAGGAAGTCTTCCACCTTACCGTGAATTGGGTATTCACCTATAAGCACATCCTTGTTGATGTTTACATGGATAAGGTTTTGAGGCAGTGTAGGAAGAGTCCTCTCGCTGGCTTTAATGCCCAGTGCAACAATACAGTCTGCATTTTCAAAGGCATATTTTGCCCTTGGAGTTGCCCTTATTCCAACCAAACCCAAATTGATATCATTAAGTTCTGAAATTATTCCCTTGCCGTGAAATGTGGTTGTCACAGGTATCCGATATTTTTTGGCTATCTTTTCTATGTTTTCCTTCTGGGAAATTGCACCCGCACCTAGGATGAACAGCAGCTTTGAGGATTCATCAATCAGGCTCTGTACTTTTGAGATGTTTGACATGTCATCCTCACACAGATAGCACAAGTCAAAATCCTCGAAGTCTTCGCTTAAAAGCACATCCTTTGACAGGTTTATGTGAATCGGTCCTTTCGGATTGTTCTTAAGTGCAAAAAGCGCTGCCTTAAGGCAAAAAATAGCTTCACTACCATTTAAAGGATAGTATGATTCCCGTGTGATGTTTTTAAAAATTTCTGATTGGGGAATTGTCTGGAAGAAATCTGTGCCCCTATGTTTAAGCTCGTTGTCTCCGGTTAAAACCAAAATAGGAATGCTGTCCTTAAAAGCGCATGCAAGAGCCATCGTAAAGTTCAAGGCCCCCGGTGAAGCGGTTGATATGCATACTCCAATTTTCTGTGTTGAGCGGTAATATCCATCAGCCGCATGAGCTGCTGCCTGTTCATGTCTTGTTAAGATGTGATTGATGTTTGAAGCTGAAAGAGCCTTGTAGAGAGGCATTATCTGCTCGCCGGGAATCCCGAATACGTTTTCAATGTTTTCTTCCTCTAAAATTTCAACGATTCTATCGGCCACATTCATTCTTCTACCTCTTGGTAAGATCCGTTATATTCCCCTGAGCCTTCAACCGGAAAGACCACCGCCTGAGCAATCCTGTCTCCGGATTTGATTTTGTATTCGAATTCGCCATGATTGTAGACCATGAACATCAGTGTTCCATAAAATCCAGGATCGCCCACTGCAGTTTGAACTGATATGAATGACCTTAGAAGCGTTGAGCGCGGAAGGTATAGCATAGTGTAGCCCTTTGGGATTTTAACCTTTCTTTTGATGCTTGCCAGATAAGCGGTGTGGGGCTTTAAGGTGTAGATGTCACCTTCCATCTCTTCAATTTCCGGCAGGGTCTTTTTGTTGTCTATGAGCGAGCCTCCGCTCTTTTGAATGTAAATCTTGTCAAGTTCCAAATCGATTCCTGAAGGCTGTACCAAATCCTCAAAATCGGGAAATAGTTTTTTAAGTTCAACTTCACCAAGCATGAATATCACCATATTGTCAATAATGTATTTATAGCAACTTAAATATATAGATGAATGGTGATAGAAAATGCCTGTAATTACAATAGCCGGAAATGATGGAATAAGTGTCGAGAAAAAAAGAGAAATGGTTAAAAAAGTTTCTGAAGTAGTTGCTGAAGCTTATGACTTGCCTGTTGATGCAATAACCGTTCTGGTCCAGGCTTATCCAAAGGAAAGCATTGGAGTGGCTGGTGAGTTATTGTCAGACAGAAAATAAGGAATTTTAAACAAAAAAGGGAGTCTGATTTTTCATGACTCCCTAAATATACAGACTAAAAAGGTGCTAAAATATATTCTAACACCCATATTAAGTTAGTCTTAAAAAATATTTAAATTTTTTTAAATTTGCCGTCATCAAGTTTTTCAATCAGGCCCAGATTGATTAGGTCATCCAAATTTCTACTTATCTTTTCATCGAAATTTTTTGACCTGTACCTTTTGAGCTTATTTTTCACATCTTCAGCCGTGAATGTTTCACCGGCGCTATCATAGACTATTTTCTGCCACGGCGTCAGGTTGAAGATAATGTCGGTGAGAGGGTCATCGATGTCATCCCTGAACTGCCAGGTCTCGTCTGAGGTTTTCACTTGAAATATACCTTCCAATTCGCTTAGGTGATTGGTTAACTTTTCCAGGTGAGGATAGCTTGCAAGGCCGTTTTTGTGCTTGTAGATTTTATTCAGGAAATTTTTCTGGCAATTTCTTATGTTTTCTTGAGCGCTTTTGAAATCATCGAAAGTTCCTAGAATATAAACCATATCATCAAAGACAAAGACTATTTTGTAGGTGTCTTTCTCATCACAAAACTCTATCTGGCCGAATGCATTAACGTTCCATGAATTGTCAAGCAGGAAGTTTCTTGTGAATTTGGCATCATCCAGATTGTCGAACAAGCCGAATATGAACTCCATTCCTGCAATCTGTTTTTTGACCATGAAGATTTCAAATACCCTTGAAATGTTGAGGCCATACTTTGAGTTATTTGGATTTCTTTTGATTTTTTTGATGAGTTTTTCGAGTTCATCATCGTTTGGTTCAGTGTCAAATTTACCTAATAAGTGCAATTTTTCATCTATTTTGGCAACTGCAATGTACCTGTCATGGGAGAGGTGCATTTCAAGTGTAAAATTATCCAGATTCCAATCTTTACCTGAAAGCAAATCCCTAAGAAAAATTGCATCTTCCAGTGTGTTGGCCTTAGCGAAAACACGTGAATTCTTAATGATTTTGTATGAATTTTTGTCATGACGAATATACTTTTCACTCATTGGAAGTATATATGTATCTTCAGGGCTATAATTTTTTAGATGGCTTGAGGACATGTATCTCACTGCCCGCCCATGAGCTGAAGTCAATGTCATTTTCACTTGTTGATGTGAGATAAAAGTCAATCAGGTTTTCCAGCTTTTCGGTGTTTGAGTTTCCGGGAAGACCCATGAACTCATCATATTTCCTTGAGGTGAGGCGGAAATTCAGTGTCTTGTTCTTGTATTCATAGTCGCTGATATGGTTCTGGTAAATGTCAAAAAGTTCATAGAAGACATTTTCGATTTTCTTGTCGTTGGCCATTCCCTGTGATGTGAATTCAATGTCCTTTTTAGCAACCATATCCTCAATCAGACTTTCCTTTATGTACTTGTTTTTGGCCAGTTGGGTTTTGTTTGGTGACATATATCTTGAAATCAAACGTGCAAAGCTTAATGCCTCCAAATCGGATAGTTCATTGTCTTTTGCATAGCAGTATCCGAAGGCCTGCCAGTGGGATTCATTGTCCTTTGTGAAGTTTATATCAACATTGTTCTGATTGAGCACATACTCAAGATCCCTTCGCTTTACGGTCGGGTCTATGATGTAGTAGTCAACCAGGGAGTCTGTGTCGATGTATGCCAGATAGTCATTGACGATCGGCAGGGTTACCTTTGAGTTTACATATTCTATGAAGCTGATGCCGTTTTTGAATTCCTGAAGGCCTTCGAAGTAGTGCCTGTAAAGCGTTTTCCCGTCACTGTCATCGTGAATCTTTATGTTTTCAATGTTTAAAAACAGGTGATATACCAGTGGAAAATCACGACTCCAATACTTCAGGATCAGTCTCTTGAATGTATGGTACAGCTCGGAGTCATGGTCGAATATGTCGATGTCAAAAATCATGTTCCTCAAGTCAAGCCCCATGAACTCATATTCCTCTTCGGCCGCACTGATTTTTGAAATTGTTTCCTTAAGCGAAATTTCAATCAGTCTGTCTGCCATCATATCCTTTACCAAGGAGAGTGCCATTTCAAGTGTAACATGGCCTTCAACATCCATCTCCTGAAAAAATCCATTGTTGCCGATGACATAAATGAATTTTGTCCTCTTCTCACGGGTGTTTTCCGTCACATATTGTCTGAGATTTTTTACTGTCAGCATGATTTTTCACCAGAAATGCAATTGTAATACATTATGTAATACATAGGTTATTGGTCATCATATAAAAATATTTCGTTATTTGAAAAAAATTCCATTACAATAAGTCCTGAAATCCCATATTTTTTAGAGTTTAAATTTTGGATTTTACCTTAAACGAAAAAAGTAAAAATCCAAGGGGGAATTTCTTCGATTAAATTGAAATTGCGATTGATTAAAATTTCTGAAATTTTTGAGGCATCAGAAATTTTGATGCTGGAGTTGATCATATCGAATTGCAGTGAAAATTCGATTATTGTTGAAACCTGGATATATCTTGAATCGGTTGGTTTGATTATTTTTTGATGTTGAAAATAGGTGAGATTTTTGCCGAATTTAAGAATAAAGGATTTTTCGCTGCTTTCTCGAAAATGAAAATTATACAGAAAATCCCTTAAAATACTTGGATTTTGAAACGAAGCGTTTTGATTGATTTTTGATTTTTTGATGAAAATTTTTAGGTATACCTAAATATTTATATATTATGGCAGACAATCATAGATTAGGAAGTAAAATTGTTCATGATTTTGTTAACATGATGTAGCAGGAGGTGAAAAAATGATAATCGGAATCGAAAACCTGAAGGAAAAAATGAAGGAAAAAAATGATGAATCAGATCAGAAATGACCTGGTTCATTGAACTTCCGCCAACTTTTAAGAAGTTGGGGATTCTCGATAATATTAACATGCTCTTACTGAGCGAAATGATAAATCAAAAAGATTAGAACTATTACTCATCCAAAGAATAATCCCTTATTACTTTTTCAAAAATATCCTCATCAAAATCCAATCCCATCCACTCGTAATATGCACGTAACCTGTCTTTACCGGTCAATGTGTATGGATCAGCTATCCTTTCATCGATTTTTCTAAGTTCTTCAGGAGTTGTTGGCTTTTTTCTACAAGAATAATGGGCAATGCTTCGTATTGAATCAATAGTCATGGTTTAAGCTCCTTTTGGTTAATTGTATATGATTTATATTTTTATCATTTATATAGTTTGACAATAAAATCCCATACATGATATCGCAGACATCGTCTGCTTTGTTATCATCATACCTTTTTCTGCAAAAATCTTGACATGAATCCAAAAGCAAGTCTGCAAATACTTTTAGCTCCATATTTAATCCCATATCAACACCTTTAGCTTTCAAAATCCACAAATCATTCACTCCAACAATCAGCTCATAATCTTCAAATTCCCTCATCAGAATTCCAAAATTTTTACCTGAAGGCGGTGAAAAAACATCTTTTGTATGGTTGTGAATTGATGCAACATGATGCTTTTCAAATTTTTCTTCATCAAAATCTATTGTTACTTTATTGGAATTCCCTATAGAGCAATCGAGTATTTCCCCTGTCTTATAGTCAAAATACAAGAGAAATGTATGGAGAATTTGGAATAGAGGCAAGACCTAAAGGTGATTTTATAGACATTTAGTTGAATATTTGTGAATAAATCAGCTTATAATCTGGCAAAACGCGAGGTTAAACTGAAAAATTGATTTAAAACCAAGCACATAAATAAACCTATAATGTTTCCCAGCTCATACCACAAAAGCCAGTTCGTTTTTCATAGGAATGTTTATTAAATTATTTAAATAATAATAATTAAGGAAAATTATGATTGAGCATTGATAAAAATGAAAAAAATTTTAATCATATTGATTGCAGCTGCAATGCTTGCCGGCTGCATTTACGCACAGAACACGACTGTTGAAATAAACGGAGCAAGCTTTGAAATACCTGAAAAATATCAGAATGGACATACCTACAAAGATGGCTACACTTCGGATACTTTCCATATAACCTGTGTTGATGATAATCTGGCTAAACAAATCGGTTTATGGGCCCGTGAAAAGGATTATGAGGAAAACTTAACTATAGCAGGTCACCCCGCAAGACATTACTGCCAATATAAGGACAACTATTCACATGTCTATTTCGCTTCAGGAAATTTCATCTATGAAATCAGCTGGACGGGCAATAATATCACACCCGACATTGAAAAGCTAATTAAGAATACACCCCCATCTAAAATAAACGAAGATGAATTCCATTCCATCCTGGATGAATCCATTAAGACATACAAGATCATTAAAAAGCAGCAGGATGAAACGGACGCTGAATATAACTATCTCGAATCAAAGTATCATGAATCATTATCCGATAAAAATCCCGATGACAGGAGAACAAAGGAACTTCTGATAACATTGATGAATAAGCATTAGGTAAAAAACCTATTTTAGATGTTTTTTATGCAGAGTTGCCCTCATAAAACACCTTTTTATTTGGATTTTTGCTTTTAAAACAGTCACAATAAACCTCAACAGCATTCTCATGAAATTTTTCTGAAAAGTTCAATAATACAAAAAGAACTCCAATGTCTAAAAAAATCATGAAATCATCATTGCACATTTCTTAACTTAATTCTTCAAAATTATCCTGATTCTTTTTAATTCCTTTTTTTAAATCATTATTGTATGAATTTTTGAGCCTACGAATACGCTCTTCCTTGGTTAAATTAGAAGCATATTTTTCATCATCTTATTCAATTAAAAGAAGTTTATCAATTAATTCACCTTGATTCCACTTGGATTTTATGAAAGAATTTCAAAAATCACCCGATAAGAACATTTAATAAATATAATTAACAAAAGTACAAATAATGTTTATCTAAATTGAAAAATAAGTTTGTGGAATAATGATAAAGAATAAGATTTTTATAATATGTTTAATTCTCAGTTTGTTCTTTTGCATGCAAACAATCTGTGCAATAGAAATCGATCAGGAGGTTTGCCTAAAGGACAGCCAAACAATTGAATTTAATGGAACAACATTCAGTGCCCTGCAGGATGAAATCAACAATCTAAATGACAACGATACCATAATACTAACCAGAGACATAGAACAGGATAATGCCAATGCGATTGAAATAAGCAAAAACATCAGCATATCCGGAAAGGGCATTACCATAAACGCTCAAAACAAGTCAAATATTTTTAATATCAATTCAAAAGTTGTAACAATCAACAACATCACATTTATTAATGGAAACAATGATAAGGGAGGAGCGATCTATTCCCATGCCGATTTGACCATCTCCAATTGTAATTTTATAGATAACAAGGCAGAAGGAATTTACGGTGAAGGGGGAAGCATATATTCCACATGTTCAAAGCTTACAGTCACCGAATCACTATTTGAGAAAAACTATGCAAGTGGCGGCGCCGCAATAAACTGCTATGCATCAGATGCAATTATCGACACATGCCAATTCATTGATAATTGTGCCAAATGGTATGGCGGAGCAATATACACCGATTACATATTGCTCATCAAATCAAGCCTGTTTGGCAACAATTATGCATATAGCGGAGGGGCCATACATTACACCACATCAGCCAGGACATGGGATAACAAAACAAATGTTACAGTCAACGATTCCGATTTTATCCAAAATACTGCATTTTACGGTGGTGCACTTTCAACTTCAAACTTTAGAACCGTAATATATAACAACTGTAATTTCCTTGAGAATTATGCGATTAAAGGTGGAGTAACCTATAAAAATGCAGTGGCCTACAACTACTTCAACAACTGTTCAATTGAAAACAACAGCGCCGAAGAGGGTGCAGTCATTTATGATGAATCCCAGAATCACTTCCTTTCCTTCAAGTCATTCTTCATCATAAATGACTCTGATTTAAAAAACAACCACGATTTGAACAAATCCTCAATATTCTATGCAAGAGACTGCAATCTCCTAATAAACAATACAAAAATCATAGACAATTCAAATAATCCAATATATAACGGATTGGGAAACATCACAGTCATCAATTCAATAATATGCGGCAACAAAGGAATATTCATAACACAATTCTATGGGGGAAATGTGACTGTCATAAACAACACCTGGGATAAAATGAATCCCGAAATCAAGGACATCATCAACTGTACAAACAATACCTCTGTCGTATACTACAATACCCCTATGAAAATTGATTGCGGTTCCATATTCGTTGATGAACCCGCTGAAATCACCCCTATAGATACGGATTGTGCATCAACAGTCCTTAGAATAAACGATACCTATATTGTGCTATCCCATAGAAGGGATGGGGGATCCAACTACAACATGACCGTACATCTTGAGTTCCAAGACAATTATGTAAAGCAATTCAAATCCGCATTATGTTATTTCTTCCATTCAAAAGTATATACCAACGGATGGGCAATCGGAACTGGAGGAATGGATGCGCCGGCGGAAAACGAGAAAGTGGAAGCGTTAGGAAGCGAAATTGTTTCAAATGGAGAAATCACCATGGAATACCTGCAGCAAATAATGGAACTTAAAAAAGCATCCGGAAAAGGACACTTCCTAATTGTCAGCCCAAATGGAACATATGGAAACATCATAGTATTCAACGTAGTGGAAGAGTTTACAAAAATTGGAGTTTTGGGCTATGGAGATTATGTTGTCTCTCCAAACAGACCGATTTATAGGCAAGAAGGTCATTTGGACAATATTACTGACCCCATTTTTTCAAATATGAACTTAAGTGCACATGACAGATACGGTACGGACAGACACTGTGTGGTAGTCCACAGCATAACCTATGACGGAGAGAATTTCACAGATTATCTGTATGCTGCAGATGATGATGGAAGATATGTTGGTTTGAACAACAGGTACAATTGCGACAACTTCTGGTGCGATGAAGAATATACAAGGGATGTCGATATGCCTGTCATTTTTGACAAAAAGCACATGGGAACATATTCCACCGTACCCATAGCTACCAGGATCATTGTCCCGGACATGCTCATCAATGTTTCAGAGGCATCCAAAGGATTCGACTATCAAATTACCCTTAATGACGGAGAAAACAATCATTTAGCCGGCAAAAAAGTTCAATTTAGATTCAACGGCGAAAGCTATACCGCAACTACCGATTCCAAAGGTAAGGCAACCCTAAGATTGAGTGCAAACGAAGGCAACACATATAATATGGATGTGCGCTTTATAGGGGATGACGACTACGCACCAATAAGTGGAAGTGCTACCATTAAAGTCATTAAGCAAAGCAGTGAGTTTGTCTGCCCGGATTATGCTGAATATGATGCCAATGAATTCACATACAGGGCTATCCTCAAAACATCCGCAGGAAAAGTCCTTGCCAACAAAAAAGTGACAGTCACCTTCAATGGTGCAAAACAGGATGCATATACTGATGATAACGGTTATTTGACCGTGACATTAAGGGCAGATAATCCTGGAAATTATGAAATCATCCTTGAATTTAAAGGAGATGCATCTTGCGAAGGTGCAACAGCACATTCATACATTAGAATTGCTGAAAAAGAAAACGATGCACCTGCGGACAATGAAATAACTGTGCCTGCATACAACAAAGCAAATGCAGCCCTACATCAGTATGCCACTGAAAGCGATGCGGAAAGCACCAACCAAACTTCAGAACCAGGAAAAAACAACAGCACAAGCAATGCTTCAAAAGAAAACCATGCTTCTGGAAGCGCATCTACTGCTGGCGAGGGCAACAGTTTAGTAACTTATGTCATGATATGTGTGGCATTATTGGCCATAATAGGCATCATAATAAAAGTAAGAAAATAGTTTAGGAAAAAAGGTTCGCTGGAGGATTCCTCCTCCACAATCCAATTTTTTTGATTCCTGTTTTGTTTGCATCACATAATACATCTGTTTATTTTAATTCATTAATATTATTATTCTGTTTAATATTTTTTAGTATTTATTAACATTTTAATTCAAATGATTTGAACAGATTTTAAAAAAAGTTATTAATAATATAAGCAACGAAAATAAGTTTTAAAGAGAGAAAAGTATGGGATATTTTTTATAATATTAAACCTTGTAGAAACCCTGTCAAAATTTAAGTGAATATCGACATTTATTGTTTATTTTTGTTAAATAATTGTTTTTTTCTCTTTGTTTTTAATTTTAACATGTTTCGGTTCTTTTTATTTTACACTTGAATTTGTTCTTCGCAAAAAAATTTTAATTAAATTGCTTGGATTTTAATTTTAACCGATTTAATTACTTTAATTTTTTTACACTTGAAATAATACCCGATAT
>JAZUAV010000068.1:0-7988 GCA_045638165.1 Methanobrevibacter sp. | reverse complement strand
AAACATATTTTTAACTAATATTTATTATTAAATATTCTTTTAAAAAAAACAATTTATGGTGAAAAAATGAAAGTATTAATTGCTGATGCTATTAATGAGAAAGGTATTGAAAATTTAAAGGAAGTGGCTGAGGTTGTAGTGGACACCAGCATTACTCCTGAAGAATTAGCAAATACCATCCACGAATATGATGGAATTGTAGTGCGAAGTAGAACAAAACTTACCGCAGATATTATCAAAAAAGCAGATAATATGAAAATTATTGCAAGAGCAGGTGTTGGAGTAGACAACATCGATTTGGATGCCGCAACTGAAAAAGGTATCATGGTTGTAAATTCACCAGAATCCACCTCAATTACTGTAGCAGAACACACAATGGGATTATTACTTACTCTTGCTCGCAAATTATCTATTGCCGATAAATCTGTTAAAGAAGGAAAATGGGAAAAGAAAAGATTCATGGGTGTTGAACTTAGAAACAAAACTCTCGGTGTAATCGGAATGGGTAGAATTGGTTCACAGGTTGTAAACAGATGTAAAGCATTTGAAATGGAAGCTATGGCATATGACCCATATTTACCAGAAGAAGTTGCCAAACAAATGGGCGTTGAATTAACCGATTTGGAAACCGTTCTTAAAAATGCTGACTTCATTACAATTCATGTTCCTCTCACTCCAGAAACTAAACACTTAATTTCTACAGAACAATTCGAAATCATGAAAGATACAGCATTTATTACTAACTGTGCCCGTGGTGGAATTATTGATGAAGAAGCTCTATACGATGCTTTAGTTAACAACAAAATTGGTGGAGCCGCATTAGATGTATATGAAGAAGAACCACCAGCTGAAGATTCAAAATTATTTGAACTTGACAACATCGTATTGACCCCTCATATTGCAGCTTCAACCAAAGAAGCTCAAAGAGATGCCGCTATTATTGTAGCTGATGAAATTATCGATTTATTCAAAGGTGGAACTCCTAGAAATGTATTAAATATGCCACGTATTGATCACAAAACATACAAAGAAGTAGCTCCATACTTAGAATTATGTGAAAAATTAGGTAGTTTCATATCTCAAGGAGTAAATGGTAAAATTAAAGAAATTGAAATCATTTACAGTGGAGAATTAGCTGAAATCGATAATTTAGAGATTTTATCAAGAACTGTTATTCAAGGTGCAGTAAATCCATTCTTAAGTTCACCAGTTAATGCTGTGAATGCTTCCCTTGTTGCTAAGGACAGAGGCATAAGCATTACTGAAGGAAGAAAAGATAATGCTAAAGGATACGACTCATTAATCAAAGTTATTGCTAAAAGTCAAAATGACATATTCTCTGCTGAAGGAACCATCCTACACGAAGCAAGAATTTTAAAAGTGAATGATTATTGGGTCGATGTTATTCCTGAAGGACACATGTTCATTGCAAAATATGAAGATGTTCCTGGAAGCATTGGTAAAATCGGTACCAAATTAGGTGAACATAATATAAACATTGGAATTATGCAAGTTGGAAGGGATGAGAAAGGTGGAAGAGCTATTATGATTTTAACTTTAGATAAAGAAATTCCACAAGAAGTAATTAAAGAGCTCCAACTTCTAGACAATGTTTATGAAGCTGTTGGAGTTGAATTATAAAAAAAAAACAATTTTTCACCATAATTGTTTTTTTATTTCCTTCTTTTTTAAAAAAAAACTATTTTTTAATCTGCCTAACAATTCTTTTAACTGAACCATCCGGATTAAGCTCAATTCTTATCATTTGGTTATTCCTATTAGCATTCAAGTGATTTTCTTCAAATTCTTTGTAATGATCAACAAAAGTATCCTCATTTTTAAAGAATTCATCATCAGCCTCATCTAAAAAGCCCGGTTTGAATTCATCACTATCTTTTAAAACATCATCTTCATCAAAGAATCCATCAATATCGTCATCAACCAAATGACTATAATCCCCGATTGTATAATCTTGAGGATTGCCATACCGGTCATAAGCTTTAAAGGTTTCTAAGGAATATGGAAGACAAACAATCATGTGAAAATATCCATTTCTTGAAAATGTCTTTAAATCCGCATCAGAAGGCTGTGCACTTGGTCCGGGATGAGAGTGAACTGAACCCCAATATTTAGTAGTCATCGGAATTAATTCTGTGTGAACTACAGCCCCGGTTTCACAAGTTTCACCAGGAATAAATAACAATCCAGTAATGTAAAGTATCTTATCAATAATCTCCCCATCAAAAAAGGCCAGAAATTCATTAGGATAAGCTTGTTTAGCATAATATATTACAGAGTCCAAAACTTCACCATCAATGCGGACTTCACTGAATTCTTCATCGTTAGCAAAAATTTTTGAAAAAAATCCCATAGTCTCACCAAATTAAATTTTCAAAAAATTCTTTATTGAATTTTGGGACTTCCCAATCTACATAAACATAAGATCTATATGAAACTTGATTTCTATTTTCTTTTTTATTGAATCCTTCAACTTTTCTATTTTTCCTATATACTGCAATTCCTCTTTTTTTATAAGTTTCAACATCATTTAAGTTAATGCCGTTTTGATATAATAATTCATGTATTTCACTAGAACTAAGCCCATTTATTTTATCATTTGCTTCATTATTTGAATACTTGGATTTGAGAAAAGAAATACCATGTGAAGCAATGCAATTTTTCCATGATTCTTCCTGTCTCCACTTAAAATATTTTAAGATATCTTCATCTGAAACCGGAATGACACGACAGTCAAAGGAGGGTGGCTTTTTAAAATCAACATCATAATGAATCACAAAGGAACTGGCAGTAAAACTAGCCATTACAGAATTTATCTTCTCAATACGCCCCTCAAAAGGAACATTATCTAAAAGCAAGCTTATTTCATCAGAAAAAGTGTAAACCAAAGCCGGAGAAAATTCTTTAAACAAGTCTTTACAAACGTTGGCCATAACCCTATAAAAATTTTCATCATATGGTTTGACCAAATCTAAATCCTTTGCAAGCTTATGAAAACTTCTGCCGTCTAATCTAACGATTATTTTAGAGTTTTTAGGAACTTTTAGAGATGAATAAACTTCATATTCTTTCATTACATACCCACACGAATGGTTTCATTAAAGCTTTTAAGTAATCTAATAGCTGAAAGAGCTGCCAACATACTGGTTTTTGGATTGGCTGCACAAGGATAGTTCATTGTTGTTGTTTTGAATTCACCAAAATCTCCTTTAGCAGTGATTTCATGAACATTTCTATCTACATTAGGATCCACTATAATTTTTACATTAATATCCCTTTGACAGGCAAGACTAATTGTTGCGGCAACATTAATATTTAAAGGAAATTCCTTAACCGCTTCAGAAGCCTTTCCTTCGAATAAAACTTCCTCTTTATCTATGTCTTTACCAAGAGATTTAGGTGATTTGCGAGTGACAAGGTTTACTTCCTTTAAACCGAATTTAGCAACTGCTTTTATTCCATCTAAACCAACAATAGCTCCAGAAGGTAAATGAATTTTAGCATTGTTGTCTTTGGCAATCTTTTCAATTTTTATACGGAATTCATCATCCATTAATGCACCGATACTCATAACAATCATGTCACAGCCTTTTTTCAAGACCCTTGGTGCGAAAAGTTTAACGGAATCTGGTGAAGCACATTCAAGAACCAAATCTACATTGTCAACCATATCATCAAAATCAAGTGCTGCCACACCTCCCGCAAAAGATGCCAAGTTTTCAGCCCTTTCAATATCCTTATCGAAGAAATATGCAATTTCAATGTCACTATCTTCGGGAACAATGCTTGTTGTAATAATATTAGCAATAGCTCCACAGCCTATAATACCTACTTTCATAAAAATCACATTAGACAATTAAATTTTAAACAAAATTAAATAAAAAAAAAAATTTTTGAAAGATTACTTATAATCTTTCAGCATCAAATTGGACTTGAGTTTCGTTTTGTGGTTGAGTTTCAGGTTGTTTTGGAGTTACTTCAGGAATTTGTGGTTCAGGGACTACTTTTTTAATATCCCTAGGGTTAATTAACATAATATCTCCAATAGCTTGAACTTTATCAAAGTCCACAGTTAATAAATCATTTTGGAAAGACCTCATATTAGTATCTTCAGGAACTTCACCACGAATGCTTCCTAAAAATGAATTTACAATTCCAGTAGGTTTCCTTTCTTGTTCGATAGCCCTAACTTGTAATTTTGAAACAATTCCTAATCTAATATTAAGAATAACATCCTCAACGCGACCGACATAATGTCCTGTATTTGTATAAATATCTAAACTACGTAATTTTGAAACTTTCACCATGTTTACACCACAAGTAATAATAATTAAAATATGTATAACTTTATTTTATTGATAATATAAATAGTTTATGTTTTTAAAAGTGAAAAATCGCCTTTTTTAGAAAAAATAAGAAAAAATTTATAAAATAGGTCGAATTAAACTATATTTAGAATACAAGGAGACGTTAAATTGTGGGATACAACTAAAGATTATAGGATTTTAGTCGCAAGCAAAGCAAGAGAAAATTATCTAAATCTCATTCCAACAGCTTCATTTAGAGGAAGTTGGAACAAAAAACAGGCAGTTGATTTGGGAAAACAGATGAACAGTGATTTTCAATCATTAACCTATTCTTACTTAGAAGGAGACGAATTGGTAAACTCTCCAGATGTTGCAGCACTAAATGAAAAAGCATTAAAAATTATTGAATGTTTGGGCGGAGCTGACTGGAACAAGAAATTCTTAAACAATGCCCCCAAGGAGGATAGGGAAAAAACCCAGGAAAACATAGCAAAAGTAAGATTTTTCCTCGATACAATCATAGGCTTGAAAGATAGGCTTGCATTAGGTCCAATCAATGATCCAATCATGGGCGTTGACATTAAAGTTGGGGAAGTAATGAGCGTTACCCAACATCCGAAAAATGATAAACTTTCAATTTGTAATGTCAATCTGGGAAAAAGAGCAATTACAGTTGTAACCAATGATTTGAATGTTAAAGATGAAAATAAAGTGGGCGTATCCTTACTTCCACCGCAATCATTCAGTGACATTGTCAGTGAAGGAATGTTTCTTGGAATGAACGGCAGCATCCTTAAGGATGTAGATGGAGAACTTGGTGCAATGCCAAAAGGAATCCCTATGGAATCTTTAAATGAAACACGTAACCTTGTTGAAAATTATCTAAAATAAGTTTAATTACTTATTTTCTTTTTTTATCTTAGATTCAACCCGATTAATTTTGTTTTTGTCATTTCTTCTACAGAATATTTTATCCCTTCTTTTCCAACTCCGCTATTTTTAAACCCACCAAATGGCATGTTATCGGTTCTAAAAGTGGATTGCTTATTAACAAATACTGTTCCAGCTTCAATCTCTTGAGCACATCTCATGGCAGCAGAATAATCATTTGTAAATACTCCTGCCTGAAGACCATATTCCGTATCATTTGCAACATTAATGGCTTCATCTAAAGAGTTAACACGGATTATAGGTGCAACGGGACCAAATGTTTCCCTTGCAACCAAATCCATATCTGGTGTGACATTGTCAATGACTGTTGCTTCATAAAATGCACCATCACGGATTCCGCCAGTTAATATTTTAGCGCCGTTTTCTATCGCATTGTTAACAGTTTGTTCAACCTGGATTGCGGCATTTTCACTTATCAATGTACCTAGAGAGGTTTTTTCATCCAAAGGATTTCCCATAACCAATTTTTCAGTTTCTTCAACTAATCTTTCTGCAAATTCATTGGCTATTTCATCTTCAATTATAATCCTTTTAACGCCCATGCATACTTGACCTGCATTGAGAAATGCACCATTAATAACTCCCTTTACAGCCTTGTCAATATCAGCATCCTTTAAGATAATTAATGGATCGTTTCCACCAAGTTCCAAAGTGACCTTTTTCATTCCCGCCTTCTGAGATATCATCAAACCTGTTGTGACACTGCCAGTAAATGATATTTTATCAACTTCAGGCGATTCAACCAGGTAATTTCCAACTTCAGAGCCGTAACCTGTAACCGTATTGACTACTCCATCTGGAAATTCTTCATTTAGAATTTCAGCGAATTTCATTACCGTTAAAGGTGCTTCTGTAGGTGGTTTTATAATTACAGTATTTTTACATGCAATTGCCGGAGCGATTTTGTGAATTGTCAGATTCAATGGATAGTTAAATGGAGTGATGGCTGCAACAACACCCAATGGAACCCTTTGTGTGAAAGCAAAAAATCCTTTCCCGTTTAAACCAGCATCCAAAGGTACACTTTCACCATAGATTCTTTTAGCTTCTTCAGCAGCAAGCTTTAATGTTTCGATGGATCTGTCAAGTTCAACCAATGATTCATTGATTGGCTTTCCAACTTCTAAGGTCAATAGTTCAGCCAATTGCTGTTTATTTTCCTTAAGTCTTTCACAAACATTGAATAATTTATTCGAAACTTTGAAAGCAGACATTTCCTGTAAGGATTCTTTAGCATTATTTGCTTCAGTAATTGCTAAATCTGCAGTTTGCCTGTGTGCAATCGGTACTGTATCAATTACATCGCCATTATATGGATTTTTAACTTCTTGTAAATCATCACCTGAAATGTGTTTCCCACCTATCAACATATCCATTTTATCACCTTGATTAAGATTTGAATTTCAAAAATTAAAAATGTATTGCCATGACCCATTTTATATCCAAATTTTTTTCGAAAGTGAGAGGTGCATTTCAAGTGTAACTTACATAAATCTATGATTTTTTTAAATTAAAATAAATATTTTTGTTTTATTACTATTTAACCATTATTCTTTAATAATTGAAGTTTTAAAGCATTATTTGGTTAAATAAGAGTATTGATTTTATAAAAATTAAAATATGGAAATCTTATCGAGTTACTGTCAAGTAAATTTGTTACAATAATTAATACAAAACTCGTCAAAAGAGAAAATAATAATTTACCGGTCAGTTAACCAAAAATTAAAGCAAAATAATATTTTTATATGGATACAACCTAATTTTAGCATTGATTTCATTTTATATGACTTTTTCTAAAAACAATGCCCCCATATTTTAATTCAAGGAATAATTCAATTCTTTATACTATCTGAATAATATTAATTAAAATTATAATCTAATCTAGAAATCGCTCCCAATTTAAAAAACCAACAATAAATAAAGAGGAAATAATAATTTTAAATAAAATAAAGTAATTATTAGAAAAAAATTTTTTTCAAGAAAAAACTTAAAAATTATTTAAAATACTGCTCAAGATTATTTAATTGATTATTAAATTCTTTTACTTCACTTGATGCAATTTCACCGCTCAAATCAGAAATATAATTATTATACATATAAATTACTAATAAGACCACTACCATTATTCCGCCAAATAATAAAATAAATTCTGCTGATGATTGACCACGATTATCCATTAAAATCCCCCCATAAGTAAAGACCCTCCAAATGTAGAAATAAAATAGAAAATGCCAAATGATGCCGCCACAAGAGGCAGTGAAAATTTAATTCCTTTTTTAAGCTCACCATACATAATCAAACTAATTATAAATCCAACTAATGCAGAATGTATTATCAAATATATTTCACCTGCTAAGGGAGCTGTTAAAATTATTTCCGATTCCAATCCGTATCTTTGCATGAAATCTGAATAGACTCCAACCATTCCAATAGCAAATGGAGTTGCAATAACTGCAGATATTAATAAAAACATGACTGACATCATTACCGAGGATTTTCTCTCACGTTTTAATGCAAGCAAATCTCTTAAATCATTAGAAACATCAATCAAAACACCAGCCATACTGGATCCACTTTTTCTCCCATCCAAAATTATTCCAAATACCCTTTCCAGTTCCTTTGATTTTAAGCGTTTGCTCATTGCCCTCCATGCATCATCAAAATTACGCCCCATACGAATCTCTATGATAGTACGTCTCATTTCGTCGTACA
>JAZUAV010000067.1:0-15381 GCA_045638165.1 Methanobrevibacter sp. | reverse complement strand
TAGTATTTGCCGTTGTGTCTTTTTATGGTGACGTTGTTGATTTTTGTATTCTCATCCATTAGTATTTTTTTGTATTGCTTGCTGGTTCGGAAGTATACTTTCCCTATTTTAGGTAGAACAATCATGTTGCCATGTAATTTGATGTTTTTATTGTTTTGTATTCTGAATGATTGTTTATTGTTCTTTTTGGATTTGAGTCTAGGGAAACCTGCTTCTTTGTTGAAGAATTTCTTAAAAGCATTAATTAAGTCACGATAAACTTGTTGTAAGCTACTGGATTCTGAGAAGTATAAAAAATCATGCTCAGTTTTCAGCATATTCAATAGTGTGTTGAAAGTGGACATGTTGCACTTCAATTTATTGTATCCGCGCTTGACAAAGAAAGAATAAGTCTCCACGTATTCATCTAGAAGGTGATTCCAGGTAAAACGCGCATTACCAATATTCTGATTAAGCACACCCACCATATCACCATCAGGATACAAACGCACCTCCAAACTTTTATTAACAACCTTCATCAAACCATAATCACCCATCACAATCTTTTAAAAAATGGATTTACAATAAACAATAATATATAACTCAAAAAAACACATATATAAAATTACCAAAAGAGCATGTGAAAAGTAATCATGCCCTATTTGTGCAATTCATCCTCGACTTAAAAGAAGTCGAGGTATTTAAGATAAAATGAAAATAGAAAAAATTGATTTCTTTCAGCCTTTCTTAATAGTTGTTGGTATAATCGCATTTTTGGCAATGGGTTATATTGGATCATTTAATTATAGATTTGAAAACCCATTAAAACTAGAAGTAATTTTAACTGTTCTTTTTTCATGTTTAATTTTCACAGCAAGCATTATTGTAGTCAAATATAAAATAAATATTGAAAATACGAAGAATCTAAATTTTATATCAGAAAAATTATTGTTGACGCTGGTTATAATAGCCCTAGTTTTACAAACTCTAAATATGATACTGCTTGGGGGCATTCCTCTTTTTGACAGTGTTTTAAAATCTCGGGCAACCACAAACATATGGAGAATGGCATATCCATTATTCCTAATAATGATAAATCTACTTCTTGCAAAATATTATGATAAAAAATATTTGCTATTAGTAATTCTTGGAGCTTTAATTTTTGGTTTAAATGGATATAGAACTTCAGTTCTCGGAATTTTGGGAAGTGCATTCATTACGCTATATTACCTCAAAAAAATTTCAGGAAAAATAGGAATCATATTTATAGGAATAATAATTGTTGGAATGCTTGGTGTGGGATATATTTCATCCCAATCAATCGCTAATCAACATTGGACTTTAAATCCTGTTGAACTTGTTTTTTACAGAGCAGCATTCACATTAGAAGTATTTGAAAAAATAATTCCATTAGGTGGAACTACACACGGGCATATTTTAAGTATGATTTTTTCATCAGGAAGTCCAAGAACATTTATCGGCAATTATGTCCTTCACTACGATGTATGTTTAACATCAACCCTATTTGGACCTGTTTATCTTGATTTCGGATTAATTGGACTAACAATACAAATGTTATTCATGGGAGTGTTTTTACAATTAGTCTATAAATTAAAAGAAGGAATAGGAGTAGGGATTTACTCCATTATAATAACACACACATTGATATGGATAGAAACTGGACCCACAGACATAATGATTTGGTTTTTATATTTGTTAGGATTAATTTTAATAATAATTAATTTTAATTATATTAAATTTAAACAAAAATTAATATAATTAAGATTACTAATGAAATGAAGAATATGAATGTTCCTTTAACAAGGAAATCACTATTTCTTTCTGTGTACAGTGAAAAACCATAAGATAAGACCAATGCGACAACCATTTCTAGTAATCCTGTAATTCCAGCATCAATGTGTAGGACATTGCCACAGAAGAATGCGATGAAGTAAGCAACAAATACAACCATAATAATTAGGACAACAGGGTTACTAATTAATTTAAACATCAACGGATTAGAATAGGAAGGTTGTTGTCCTCGGTCATAATCATATAATGTTTTAGGAGAGCTTCCAATATTATCTCTAATAGAACTACCTTTATTCAGTAAAGAAGAAAATACGCCAGGTCTATCTTCTCCAATCTGCCTATATAATGAACTTTTATAAACAGAAGGATTTTGATCTCTTCTTTGCATCAGATATTCCATATCAGAAGAGTCATAGTCATATTCTTGATAATCATCTTCAATGTAAGCTGATGCTCCACCATCATATGGAGTATTATCCAAAGTGGTTTGTGAAGTTCTATCTTGATACTTCTTAGCAAGTTCAGTTAAACTATCCCTATCTACTAATTTAATATTTTTTCTAAGCGCATAATTTGTTGCTTGAGTTGAAAAATATGAAGAAGAAACAATAGTTACTTTAGAAGCTTTTAAACTTTCACCAACTTCTTCCATCTCTTTTAAAACGTCGACCCCAATTTCAAAATCTTTGTCATAATTTTTACACGCCACAACAACTCCAAAATCCCCTATTGTAGTTGGTAATATAGCATATATATCTATAACTTTCTGTGAGGTTTTAAAATTCTTATAAACCTTGAAACCAGAGTCCTCCATTACTTTAGCTATAAAATTAATCAGTTGTGGTTTTTCCAATTTTCCACCCGCATGTGTTTTTTTTAAAAAAAAATTACTAATATATTTTATACATTAAATTATTATTAAACTTTATCCTATATCCTCAAAAACATAAAATTATTTTAACAACATAATACCTTAATAAAATATATGAAAGCATTAATAAGTAACGATGATGGTATAACCGCTTCAGGGATTTTGGCTGCTAAAAAAGCAGTTGAAAATTTATGTGATACTTGTGTAGTAGCTCCTGAAACACAACAAAGTGGTATAGGGCATGCATTAACACTTTATGAACCTTTAAGAGTTAATGAATATAAACTAAAAGATGGTAGTTTAGGGTATGGAGTAAGTGGAACACCAACAGATGCCGTAACCATCGGACTATTTGAAATTCTTGATAAAAAACCGGACATTATGATTTCAGGAATAAATACTGGTTTTAATATTGGACAGGCTGAATTAACAACATCTGGAACACTTGGAGCAGCAATTGAAGCCGCGAGTTTTCAAATTCCTACAATTGCTATTTCACAGGAAGTAGTTAGGGACGATATTAAATTCGAAAATGGTGAAATAGGAATAGATTTTGATTTTGCAGGAAAAATGTTAAAAAAAATAGCTAAAATAGTGTTAAAAAAAGGATTACCTGAAGGAATAGACTTATTAAATGTTAATATCCCTGAAAATCCCATTAATGAAGATTTTGAAGTTGTAAAATTAGGAAAAAGGATGTATACACCAATAATGCATAAACGTCTGGATCCGCGTGGCAAACCTTATTATTGGATTGGCGGTGAACCATATGACTGCGATGTGCCTGGAAGTGACGGTTATGAATTACGTAAAGCACATAAAACTACTATAACACCCTTAAAAATAGATTTGACTAGTGATATGAGTTTATTAAAAGAATGGCTAAAATAAAGCACTTATAAATTTAAATCTTTAAGTATTTTATCTCTTTCTTCGCGAAGCTCATTTAAAATTTTCTCATCGCTGCATCCATCTTTTTTTAACTGTTCAATAGTCCTAGTAATAGCTTCTAAATTTTCTTCTAATTGATTAATTGCCATAGTATATATTATCAACATTAAAGTATTTAAAGTTGAAACTTCAAAATAGAAATAGAATTTATAATCACGGATTTGAGATAATGAGTTTTGATAAAGATAATGTAAACAAACTTTTTACACAATTTAAGAATAAATATGTAACTGTAGATTTAAGAGGCAACTATCAAAGTGAAGGGAAAGTAGTGGCTATCGATAATTACTTAAATCTTGTCCTTGAGAATGAAAATGGCCTTGAAACTATAAAAGGCGGAAATATTATTTTTATTAGTTTAAAAGAAGATTAGGAAATCTTAGATATCAACTTCAATTCCTAAGATTTCTTTTTTACCACCATAAACATCCATTGCTATTTGTGCAGCACCAATCGCTCCTGATTCTTTAGAAATTACTTTCAAAGGATACTTATTTTTGAAATATTTGTTAATTTCATCTTCAAAGTTGAACGGTTCGGTAGCACTTCCAACAGAACCGGTCAAAACGATTCCTTCAATTTCATTATTACAGACTACATCCAAACCGGCAATTTCCATTGCAACAGTCATGATTAATGTATCAATGGCTAATTTAGCCTTTTCATCCCCATTTTTGTAGTTTTCCAAAAGCTGATCTTTCATGTTAGCCACTTTACCATCAATTTCAGCAATTTTAATGGCTCCAGCATGTGAAAAACAATCATTAGCGGATGCATTATTTTCATCAATGTCTCTAATCATTTCCAAATCAAGAGGTCCGTGAACAATGCCCATAGCTCCCAAACAAGCATCAATCGCCCCTTTAATTTTCCCATCCTCTATTAAAATATCTACACTATTTGATGAGATATCCGCTACAATAAAATTATTCCAGCCAGTTTCCTTAACAGCATTATATGAAATGCTGACTTTTTCAGGACTTGCCTGATGAGAATAAGCTGCCCTAAACAATCTATCTAAAGAACAAGAATCCTTGTGAAGCCCTGGAATCATTATTGATGGAATATCCAATTCTTGTAACTCAGAAAATACAGAAGTTCCCCCTCCAGTGACCTTACCCGCACCGTTAATGGATAAAATTCCCCTGTCCTTAACCTTTTCAGTCGGTAAAATTTTATTTATCCCATCTCCCATTGCATAAGTAATGGCCATTAGCTTTACGGAACTTAAATCAACACGTTTAGTTAGCTCTTCGGTTGCAGAAATCAAACCTTTTTTACTTTCTTCCCTTCCAATTTTAAACACATCAATGATTTCGCCTAAATCAGACAAAATACAAAAAGAGATTCCAGTAGTTCCATGGTCCATACCAATAAATACCATGATTACCACGCTATACAAAAATAAATAAAAAAATAGTAAAAGGATTAAAAAGACTTAATCGTCTTTTTGTAATCCACAAGCTTTTCTTAATCTTTCACCAACAATTTCAATTTCTTTTTGACTTTCAGCAGCTCTCATTTCTTTTAAGTTAGCTCCATCAGTGGCGTTTTCTTCAGCCCATTGTTTTTTGAAAGTTCCATCTTGAATTTGTTTTAAAGCTTCTTTCATACCTTCTTTTGCTTCATCAGTAATGATAGTTTTTCCTTTAGTTAAACCACCATATTCAGCAGTGTTACTTACATCATGCCACATTCCAGCAAAACCTTTTTCGTAAATTAAATCTACAATAAGTTTTACTTCATGACAGGTTTCGAAGTAAGCAATTTCAGGTTGGTATCCAGCTTCAACTAAGGTAGTGAAACCCGCATTGATTAATTCAGTAATACCACCACATAAAACAGTTTGTTCACCGAACAAGTCAGTTTCAGTTTCTTCTTTAAAAGTAGTTTCTAAAACACCAGCTTTAGTTAAACCACAAGCTTTTGCCATACCTAATGCAAGTTGTAAAGCATCTCCAGTAGCATCTTGCTGAACAGCTACTAGACCAGGAATACCGAATCCTTCTTCGTAAGTTCTTCTTACCATGGATCCAGGTCCTTTTGGTGCAAACATTACAATATTAACATCTTCATCAGGTTTGATTAACTCAAAGTGGATGTTGTAACCGTGAGAGAATGAAATAGTGTTTCCGGATTCAACGTACTCTGCAATCTGGGTGTTGTAAACTTTTTCTTGAATTTCATCAGGCAGTAAAATGTGAATAATGTCTGCTTCTTTAGCTGCATGTTCAATAGTTTTTACAGTCATTCCATCTTCTTTTGCTATGTTCCAAGAGCTACCATTTTCTCTTAAACCAACAATTACATTAGCTCCACTATCAGCCATGTTTCTAGATTGTGCTCTACCTTGAGAACCATAACCAATTACAGCAATGGTTTTACCTTCTAAAGCATCTATATTTACATCGTCGTCGTAATACATTTTCATTTAACTCATCTCTTAAAATAATTAAGATATTATAATAAAAATATCACTTAATAAATTTGAATTTCAATGTTAATAAAACTAACTTAAAAAAAATAATAAAAAATAGATGATTAATAACCATCTACTAAAACTTTTAATTCACCAGTTACAATATCAATGATAAGACCATGTACTGGCACATCTGGGATTAATGGGTGATTATTGATTTTTTCTACAACGTTTTTAACGTTTTCTTCCTCATCTTCAAATCCACCAATCCATTCAGCTAAATCATATTTAGCAATGTCTTCTTCAGCGATGCCTCTTGCAATCATTTTTTCTTTTAATGCTTCAGCGTCAGCTCCTGCCATACCACATTCAGTATGACCTACAACCAATACCTCTTCACAACCCAAATTATAAAGGGCTGCACCGATTGATCTGATTGCATCTTCACCAACAATTGAGTTTCCAGCATTTCTAACTATTTTAGCATCTCCTCTTTGGAGTCCTAAAGCCGGTTCAAAAAAGTCAATTAATCTACAATCCATACAGGTTAAGATAGCTAACTTTTTTTGAGCATGGTGAGACATTTCTTCGCCTTCAAAATTTTCAACAAACTTCTTATTATCTTCTAAAACATTTTCTAATATAGTCATTTTTATACTCCTCTTGCCATTGCTGTAAGGCCAGTACGTGAAATCCTTTTGATTCCATAACCTTTTAATAAAGATATAAACGCATCAATCTTTTTCTTATCTCCAGTCAATTCAATTATCAATGTTTCTTCTGTAACATCAAGAATTTTCGCTCTGAAAATATTAGAATATTGCATTATTTCTGCTCTTGCTTTTTCATTAGGAATATTCACTTTAACAAGACACAATTCCCTCTTAACAGCATTTTTAGTAATATCTTTAATCTTGATAACATCAACTAACTTATTTAATTGTTTTGTAACTTGCTCTAAACCTTTTTTATCTGCATGAACTGAAATTACCATACGAGACAAACCACCAACTTCAGATTCCCCTACAGTAATACTATCAATATTGAAACCTCTCCTATTAAATAGGCCAGCCACTTTCTGTAGAACCCCTGGTTTGTTTTCAACTAATGTGGAAATAACATGATATTCAAATGTCACTTAAATCACATCCCTTTCAAGTTTGTATTCACCAATCATTTCATTAATTCCCGCTCCAGGAGGCAGCATTGGTAAAGCTTCCTCAGAATCAATAACAACATTTAATAAAATAGGTTCATTGTCTTTAATAGCTGAAGCCAAAGCCTCTTTAGTTTCACCAGGTTTTGTAATTCTTTCAGCATTTATTTTAAAACTTTCAGCCAATTTAACAAAGTCAGGACTATCCTTAAACTCTGTTTGTGAGTGTCTATTATCATATAACAATGTTTGCCATTGATATACCATTCCTAAAGTTCTATTTTCAAGTACAACAGCAATAACCGGCAAATCATAATCATGAACAGTTGCCAATTCCTGACAGACCATTAAAAATCCGCCATCCCCATTAATGGAAACAACAGAATCCTCTGGACAAGCTACTTTAGCACCAATAGCTGACGGGAATCCAAATCCCATGGTTCCAAGTCCACCGGATGATATGAATTTACGTGGTTTTTGAGTATCATAGAAATGAGCCGCCCACATTTGATTTTGACCTACATCTGTTGTTAAAATTGAATCTGGAGTTAAAACCTCTGCAATTTCTTTTATAACAGTTTGTGGTTTCAATGGAACATCACTATAAGTAACTCTTGGAAGCAACTCTTGTTTTTTCTCTTTAATCATGTTAACCCAAGATTTAACTTCATTTGATACTTCATAATCATTTAATAATTTATTTAAAGATGACAATACATTTTTTGCATCCCCTACTATTGGCAAATCGACTTCAACATTCTTACCAATTTCTGCCGGATCAATATCAATATGTATAACTTTTGTATCCGGGACAAAACTGTCTAATCTTCCAGTTGTTCTATCTGAGAATCTAATACCAACAGCTATTAATAAATCCGCTTCATTAATATAATCATTTGAGACTTTTCTTCCATGCATACCAAGCATGCCCAATGCCAAATCACTAGTTTCATCAATGGCTCCTTTACCTAAAAGTGAAGTCATTACTGGAGCATTAATAGTGTCTGAAAGTTTTTTTAACTCACAACATGCATTAGATATAATAACACCTGCACCTGCCAATATCATAGGCTTTTTAGACTCTTTAATCAAATCACGAGCTTTTTTGATTTGTCTAATATTGCCTTTAGTGTTAGGATTATATCCCGGTGTATCCATTAATGTGTCGTCGAATTTTGAGAGTTCACCTTCCTGAACTTCCTTTGGAACATCGATTACAATAGGGCCTGGCCTTCCACTTGAAGCTATTTCAAAAGAAGATTTAATCATTGAAGGTATTAAATCCGGATTTTTAGGTTGAAAAGAATGCTTAGTAATAGGCATTGTAATTCCAATAATATCCGCCTCTTGAAATGCATCATTACCTATTAAATGAGTAGGAACTTGTCCAGTAATAGCTATTATTGGTGAAGAATCCATATATGCAGTAGCAATACCAGTTACAAGATTGGTTGCACCGGGACCTGAAGTTGCCAAACACACACCCACTTTACCAGAAGCTCTTGCATATCCATCTGCTGCATGAGCTGCGCATTGTTCGTGTCTAACTAATATATGCTCCATGTCTGAATCATATAACATGTCATAAAATGGTATGGTTTGTCCGCCGGGATAACCAAATATTGTTTTAACCCCCATATTCTTAAGGGATTCAATTATCGCTTCTCCGCCTCTCATTGTAAAAACCTTTTTATTTATTATACCATTAATTCTGTATGAAAAAATATATATAATTATCTTAAAAAAATTAATGTTAATATTTAATGTTAATTAAAGTGAACAAAAATGAATATTTTAAATTTAATTTGTCACAGAAAGCCTGAAAGAAGCTTTTTTATTAAAGGTCACCAATTTCCAGTCTGCGCTAGGTGCACCGGATTTTATACGGGTTTAGTTGTTTTTTTAATTTATAATTACTTTTATGGCATTGAATATAGTCTAAATCTATTAATAATTTCAATGATTCTTTTAATTCCTGTTTCAATTGATGGATTTACACAATTATTTGATTTAAGGGAGAGTAACAATACTTTAAGGTTCATTACAGGATTTATTGGTGGAATTGGTCTAATAATATTTTTAAAGATAGTAATTAAGTGGTGTTTAAACTTAATTTTTTAAAAAAAAAGATTAAAAATTAATCATCTTTCAAATAATAATACAACACGGCTTTTTGAGCATGCATCCTGTTTTCTGCTTCATCATAAATTACTGAATTAGGACCATCAATGACATCCGCAGAAACTTCCTGACCGCGAATTGCAGGCAAGCAATGCATGAAAATAGCTCCATCATTTGCTATACTCATTAAATCTTTATTAACTTGGAAAGGAGTCAAATCAATTTCTCTTTGCTTTGCTTCAGCTTCATCCCCCATGCTTACCCAAACATCAGTATATACCACATCAACATTGGCTAAAGCAACATTAATATCATCACTGATAGTTATTTCAGTATTATTTTCACCTGCATATTCTTGGGCAATTTTTAGGATATCTTCGTTAGGTTCATATCCTTTAGGGCAAGCAACGGACATGTCCATTCCTAAAAGAGGGGCAATCAATAAAAGGGAATTGCATACATTATTTCCATCACCTACAAAGCAGATTTTCTTTCCTTCCCAACCACCTAAATGTTCCTTAATTGTTAGCATGTCAGCTAATGCCTGGCAAGGATGTTCCAAATTGGTTAATCCACTTATAACAGGGACATCGGAATATTTGGCCAGTTCAATAACATCATCGTGTTCAATAGCTCGAATCATTATTCCATCAACGAAACGGCTTAAAACCTTTGCAGTGTCTGAAATCGGTTCTCCTCTTCCCATTTGTAAATCATTAGAAGATAAGAAAATTGCTCTTCCGCCTAATTGATACATTCCAACATCAAAAGAAACTCTAGTTCTTGTGGATGACTTTTGAAAAATCATTGCCAATGTTTTACCTTCTAGAGGTCTTTCTTCCATCTCGCCTGCTTTAATCTTACCAGCCAAATCAAGGATATATTTTACATCCTCTTTAATATCACAAACAGATAATAAACTGCCCATTTAAATTCCCCTTTATATTATAAAAAAGAATATATGTAAGATATATATATTAAATGTTTCTATGATTTCATTTTAAAATTAGTATCACGAATTGTTGAGATTACAGGGAAAAGCAAATATAAAAAAAAGAAAAGAAATTTAGTTTAAAATTTCTTTCATGTGTTCAACACGTTTGTTAACAAGCTCTGTTGTACCAACATCTCTTCTGTGGTAAACGTTACCTTTTACAAATTCACATGCCTTTTCAGCTATTTTTTCAGCTTCCTCAATGGATTCACCGCTAGCTACAATGCCTAAAGCTCTGGAACCGGATAAGTGAATTCCATCATCTTCCTGGGATACGGCTGCATAGAATACTTTAGCACCCATATCTTCAATAGCTTCCTCATCCACTTCAATAAGCTCTCCAGCATATTGAGTTTCAGGATATCCATCAGGGACAATGTATTTGCATACGCTAGCCTTGTCTTCAAATTCAACTGAACCTAAAGTGCCGTCAACAATATCCTGACATACATCAACCAATGGAGTTTTGAGTAAAGGTAAAACGTTCATCGCTTCAGGATCTCCAAATCTTGCATTGTATTCTATTAATTTAGGACCGTCAGCGGTCAGCATGAATTGACCATAAAGGATTCCTTTGTACGGTTCAGCCTCCTCAGCAATAGCCTTTAATGTAGCTTTCATTATTTCAACTGCTTTATCATAATCTTCCTGGCTTAAAAATGGTAATAATCCACCTACATCAGAGTATGAACCCATACCACCAGTGATTGCACCGACATCACCCTCAAATGCATGAGGATGGTCTTGTGCTGCAGGCATTGGAGCCAAGTTTCCACCATCACAAAATGCCTGGATTGTAAATTCCTCACCAACCAATCTTTCTTCAATGATTACCTGAGCAAATCCACCCATTTCATTGTTAATTACTTCACATGAATATTCCTTTGCCTCTTCATTGTCTTTAAGATGGTCTCCTACGATTTTTACTCCTTTACCCCCAGTTAAACCAACGGGCTTTACTACAACATCACGGTCAAATTCATCTAAAAATTTAGAAACATCTTCAGAGTTATCAAATACCTTGTAAATTAAAGACCCTTCAATTTCATAATCCTGGAATAATTTTCTCATGAATGACTTATCGGTTTCAATACGGGCCGCACTTTGGGTTGGTCCAACACATTTAATTCCATTTTTTTGAAGCTCATCTACGATTCCTTTTCCAAGTGGGGCTTCAGGCCCAATGAATGCTATATCTATTTCCTTTTCAACCGCATATTCCGCTACTTTTTCAACTTCCCCTTCATCACCTTGCTTGAATTCTGCAATTTTGCTCATACCAGGGTTTATCTTGCTCATATAACAGTATAATTCCACATCATCCTTAAGTGCATCGGCAATTGCATGTTCACGAGCACCAGTTCCAACAACTAAAACTTTCATAGTAAATTCTCCTTATTATTAGTATATTTTTAAAATATTTAAAGTGTTTTAAAAAAAAAGTTTATATGTGTAATGAATAATATGATAAATAATGTTATTATAATAACATGAGATAGGTGAAAATAATGAATAAAAATATAATCATAGCAATATTGATTGTTATCATCATTGCGATTGGTGCCGTTTTTGTATTAGGCCAATCCAATGGCAAGATGAATACTCAAATCACTTTTAAAAATGATGAAACTTTCCAAAATGGAGAGCAAGTGCAATTCGAACTAAAAGACTCTCAAGGCAATGTCCTTTCAGGCAAAACTGTTGAAATTACATATAATTCTAATGAAAAATATACCGTAACTACTGACCAAAACGGTAAAGGTTATCTGACCATCAGTGGAGAATCTGCCGGAAAATATGACATTGAAGCTACTTTTGCAGGAGATGATAAATATAATGGATGCAATGCTAAAGTTACCATAACTATTACAGATGATACACCAAACAATCCAGGTACACAACCTGGTACTGCAGTTGCAACCACTGAACAACATAATAATAGTAATTCAAAAAATTCTAATACAACCCCTAAAAATAAAAGTATTAATATCACTCCCGAACCATACCCTATTAATAATACAACAATATAACTTATTTGGTTCAAAAAGGAGATAGATATAGGTTTAAATGTTAATGAGTGGATGGTGATGTAGAATCGATTATAACTCTACTCATTAGCAATAAATCATCTTTTATTTTTTTTAATTATTTTTATGTTATTTTGACAGTTTTCTTTTTTCAGTTGTTTTTTTAAATTATAAGCCATGTTTAACCGTTAACGAGTGGATAGTGACATATTGACCCTATTGCCTAGTTATCACCAGTAGAAAATTCAATAATTATTTTTCCATTTTTTTGAATTCATTACTGGATTTTAATAAAAATAGAATTAGTTCACATTTGAAGTTATTTGAAATTTTGAGTTATTTCTTAAATCTGTTGAAAGTATTCTTGTTTCAACATGCATACCACTAACGACTATAAAATTAATCGCATAATGAGCATATCTAAAAATAATTCTTCATCAAAACCTTGTTTGAAACTCAATATTCATCAAAGTTTCATCATCAAGTTCTAAAGTCCCCACCATAATATTTAAACTGTTTTAAAAAGATTTTTATATTATCATGAATAAATATGACAAATAGTGTTATTGAAATAACATGTGATAGGTGAAAATAATGAATAAAAATATAATCATAGCAATATTGGTTATTATTATCATTGCGATTGGTGCTGCTTTTGTATTAGGCCAAACAAATGGTAAGACAAATACACAAATCAATATTATAAATAATGAAACTTTCCAAAATGGAGAGCAAGTGAAATTTGAACTAAAGGATGCCCAAGGCAATGCCCTTTCAGGCAAAACAGTAGAAGTTAGTATAAATAATCAAAAATTTACAATAACAACTGACCAGAGTGGTAAAGGTTATATATCTGTCAACGGTTTGTCTTCTGGAAAATATGATGTTGAAGTTAAGTATGCCGGAGACGATAAATATAATGGATGCGAAGCTAAAGCTACCATAACCTTTGACGCTGATTCTCCTGCAGACAATCCATCTGCACAAACTGGTAGTGCAGTTGCAGGCACATCTTCCAGCAGTAATTCAAATAGTGATACTTCTGGATGGACCTATTATGAAAAATGGGGTGTATGGGTTGATCAGAATGGTATAGTTGTCCGTGTCGGTGATGGTTCTGGTGAACAAGGCGGAGTAGGTTACACAATAGACGATTATATTAAGTTTAGGACTGGAGAAAAAATTCCACCTGGATACGAAAATTACACTAACACAACTAGTACTACATAGTACTGGATTAATCTGTTAGAAAAGAAATATGGTAATGGTTGCATAAGATAGCAATACATTAACCACTTTATTTTTTTTTAGAATTTTATTTTAATTTTGTACAGTTCACTATTTTTAAGTATTTATTAAATTTATAACCTCTGCGTTTCAACCGTTGATGACTATATGGCGACAAGTGAACCAAGTAATCCTAATTCGAAAGTGGAGAAAGAATATTTCAAAATTATAGCAATAGCTTTAAATACTAACACTTGCATATACAAGAGTACAGTTGCATATGCAAGAGAGGTAAATTATGGAAAAGAATTCAAATATAGAAATGATTACAGGAGACCCTAAAAAGGCCATCAACAAATTGGCATTGCCAATCATAGGCAGTATGTTTTTAATATTTATCAATAACATTATCGATAGTATTTGGGTAGCGGGACTTGGTGCAGAACCATTGGCTGCACTCGGATATATCACACCACTATTCATGATTTTAGTTGGATTTGGAAACGGAATAGGAGCTGGTGGTAACTCACTTATTTCACGTTATATCGGTGCAGAAGACAGAGCTTCAGCAAACAATGCTGCAATACACAACCTCATCTTAAGCCTGATAGTATCAATTATAATTTCAATAGTATTTCTCACATTCATGGAACCGCTGCTCAACATGATGGGGGCAAGCAGCGTCATAAATTACGCAATGGATTACGGTTTTATCATATTCATTTGGACCTTTGCGCTTTTGATGCCTCCAATAGTAGGCGGAGCATTCAGAGCGGAAGGAGATATTAAAAGAGCAACCCTGCCAATAGCTTTGGCTGCAATAATCAACATGATTCTAGATCCAATTTTCATCTACACTTTAAATTTAGGAATTAAGGGAGCTGCTTGGGCAACCGCTTTAGGACCATTCATAAGCTTACTGTTAATGTTTTACTGGATATTTGTCAAAAAGGACACATACCTATCCTATAATTTCAAAGACTTCCACAGTGACCTTGGAATGTATAAGGATATTTTAGTTGTGGGTATTCCAGCAAGTTTGGAGCAATTAATACTATCAGTTTTAACAATATTTGTTAATTATATGCTTACAATCGTGTCTGGACCTGTATCAGTAGCGGTTTATACTGCAGGTTGGAGAATAGTCAATATCGGAATGCTTCCGGCAATCGGTGTTGGAACAGCAGCAATATCCGTTGCAGGAGTGGCATTCGGTGCTAAAAAATATGAAAATCTAAGAGTCACTGCAAGATATGCCGTTAAAGTAGCTTTAATAGCTTCCATTATCGTTTGTATTATTTTAAATGTATTTGCCAATCAGATTGCATTTATTTTCTCATACTCAGAAAACAGTGCCCAATTGGAACCTCTAATAGCAAGTTTCCTACAGTTAATGTGTCTGTTTATTCTTTATGTTCCATTTGGAGCAAGTGCAGGAAATGTATTCCAGGGAGTTGGAAAAGGAACAATATCCTTCTTTTTAACAGCATTCAGGGAGTTCATTCTTGTATTGATATTTGCATATCTCCTAGGTTTCACATTCAACATGGGGGAATTCGGAATATACTGCGGAATGCTTTTAGGCGGAGGAATAGGCTCGCTAATATGTTATGCATGTATTGAACTGTACATCAACAAACTAATAAGGGGAAATAAAAATGAAAGCACAACTTGATTGCGATATTCCAACTGTTCCGTTTATTTCAATAATTTACAGAGAACATGCAAAATACATTAATGAAAAAGTAAAAGATAAGAAGTTGAGTTCTGGACTTATTCCATTATTAATCAAGATATATGAAAATGAAGGGATAATACAAAATC
>JAZUAV010000066.1:0-11905 GCA_045638165.1 Methanobrevibacter sp. | reverse complement strand
GAATTCCTCATGACCCTCTTAACCAGTTCAACTGTCTCCATCTCTTCAAAACTCATTGACAATGGAGTGGTTACATTTGCAATCTCCAGATTTTCCTTGAGTTGGTCAAAGCTATTCATTCCAGATAAAACGCAGGTGATATTGCGATTATTCAAAACCCATTGCATTGCCCATTGGGCAGTGCTTTTATTTGGATCTGCTTTTTTGAATATTTCTTCAGCTTCTTTAGGCATTTTTCCTGCTAAAATACCTCCTTTAAGAGGTTCCATCACAAAAATACCCAACCCTTTTGAAGCGGCATATTCAATACCTTCCATACTGGCCTGAACATTTTCATCAAAGTAATTATATTGAACCATCACCACATCCCAATCATAACTATCCACTATTGTTTCGAACTCATCCTTAGGTCCATGATATGAAAATCCGATATTTTTTATTTTGCCTTCATTTTTGGCTTTATTGATAAATTCAATTAAATCCTTTTTAACTAAACGCCTGAATGCCTTTAAATCAACGGCATGAATAAGATAATAATCAATGCAATCAACATTGAGCCTTTTTAGCTGTTCATTTAAGAAATTTTCCATATCCTCATATTTCCGGACATTTATCGAAGGCAGTTTGGTGCATAATCTAACCTTAGACTTATATTCATCAGTTAGAACCTCACCTAAAAAAGATTCGCTATCACCGTAAAGATATGCAGTGTCGATGAAATTAACCCCATTATCAATTGCATAAAAAATAAGTTCCCGAGCTTTGGTTCTGTCAATCCTACCATTTTTAATCGGCAACCTCATAGCTCCAAAGCCTAAAGGAGAAATTTCATCTCCTGTTTTTTTGATTATTCTGTTTTGCATTTTATCCCTTGAAAGTTCGAATTATTTTATCAATGATTATTTTGATTAGAACTCCAAATACATGAGTCACAGGCCCCTTCGTTGATGGATTTTCAACATCATAACGAACTGTTATTGGAACTTCTAGAATTCTAAAATTGTTTTCAGCAGCATCATCCAACATTTCACTTTCAATCCCAAAACCAGTATCCCTAAATCTAAAATAAGGTATTGTTTTTCCTGCAAAAGCTCTAAAGCCACTTTGTGAATCAGTTACATGAGTTCCAGAAGTTATATTGGTGGCAATGTCCAAGACTCTCTGACCCGCACGCCTATATGCCGGAGCATCATCAGAACCGCCCAAATATCTGCTGCCATTGACAAAATCAGCACGACCTTCCCTAATGGGCCTCATAAGATTAGGCATCTCATCGGGGTTGTGTTGTCCATCACCATCAATGGTAACTACAATATCATAACCTCGAACTTCTGCAAATGCATCCTTTAGAGAAACTCCTTTTCCAAGATTATTGTAATGCTTAATTACTCGAGCCCCCGCATCTCTTGCAATTTGAGAAGTCTTGTCAGTGCTTCCATCATCAACCACCAAAACTTTATCAACAAATTTTAATGACCTTTTAATGATTGCACTTATTGCTACTTCCTCATTATATGCGGGAATGATTACAATTGATTTCATATTAATCAATTCTATAATAATCCTTCATCCATCCAACAGTTCGCCCATTATGAAGAGACTTATGGTCATGTTTTAAATCATGACCTGCTTGGAAAAGTCTTTTATTGTGAAATCTTCACAAGAAGTATGGCTGTTTTGAATTTCCGTTTTTAAGCGTCTTCAATCATTTCTTTCATATATTCAATCAAATCATCTCTGGACTCGTCATCATCCATTGCAAACTCAATTGAAGTTTTTAACCATTCGAAACGATTACCTATATCATATGTTTTTCCTTCAAATGTTACACCATAAATAGCATCCAATTTCTGAAGTGCATCGGTAAGTTGAATTTCACCGCCAACACCAGGTTCGGTTTCATCAATTTTGTCAAAAATATCCGGTGTCAATACATAACGACCCATGATAGCTAAATTAGATGGAGCCTGATGTACTAAAGGTTTTTCAACAAGCTTTTCGATTTTATAAACATCATTTTCAACTTCATTTCCCTTAATAATACCATATCTTTCCACTTTTTCCTTAGGAACTTCTTCAAGAGAAATTGCAGAAGCATCATACTTTTCATGAACATCAATTAATTGCTTAGTGCAAGGAGTATGACCCTTAGTAATTGAATCCCCTAAAAGTACAGCAAATGGTTCTCCACCAATATGCTTTTTAGCACAGTAAATAGCATCTCCAAGGCCTTTTTGCTCTTTTTGTCTAACGTAGCAAATATCGGCCAAATCAGTAATAGCACGAACTTGTTTTAAGCGATCATCCTTGCCGGCACTTTGTAAAGTTTGTTCAAGTTCAAAAGATTTGTCGAAATGGTCTTCGATTGACCTTTTATTTCTACCGGTAACAATCAAAATGTCATCTATACCTGAAGCCACTGCTTCTTCAATTACATATTGAATAGTTGGCTTATCATATACAGGCAACATTTCCTTAGGTTGTGCTTTAGTAGCAGGCAGAAATCTAGTACCAAAACCTGCTGCTGGAATTACTGCTTTCATAATTTATCACCATTAATAATTTATTTATATATAATTTTTGTTTAATGATTATAAATAACTTATCAAAAAAATATTCAAAAAAGAGTTAAAATTAAGTGCGGGAGACGGGACTTGAACCCGCGAAGGGACTGACCCACTAGGCCCTCAACCTAGCGCCTTTGACCGCTCGACCACCCCCGCATAAAACAAAAGTAGTTATAAAAAAATATCTTTTTCAAGTTATATATAGTTAACTATTTTTAGCATAATTTTATGGTAACTTCCATAATTTTTTCATTTTTTAAATCTTCAACCAGATCCTTATCAAGGTCTCTTGCAGCCTTATCTGCCTTAATCATCAAGGTTCGTGAGCAGGTATAATTGCTTGTTCTGCAGACGATATCTGTCGGATGAGTCAAAGTCAAATCTTCGTGGCCAAAACCTGTGATTTCATCATGTCCATTTTCAGTGTCCAGAATAACTCTAATTTTAGTATTGGAATTGGCTATTTTATCTTTAAATTCAGATGGAAAGTTTAACATGGTGCTGTCCATATCAACACCTATGATACAATCCGCAGTAGGGCCTATCTCAACATCTTTTGTAATTTCAAAAGTGGACTTGTGAAGGGATGAGACATTTCTATGTCCTTTGGTTTTAAGCTTGAAAATCATGATTATAGATTAGTCTAAAAAATTAATATAATTTTTGATGGCGAATAAATGAAATTGGCTTTAATTATTCAATGGCTTTTGAAAATAAAAGGCAATATTTAAATTGGAAAATCAAATATAAATAAGACTAGAAAAAGAATAAGAGATTTGAATGAAGGGATGTTACTGTTTAGTTATACATTTATATAAAACATGCGAAATTGAAATCGGCAAACTCGGAAAAGTCAATTTCAATAAAGGGCATTATGTCTATGTGGGCTCAGCAATGAACTCATTGAATGCTAGACTCAAAAGACACCTAAGTGATGAAAAAAAGATTCATTGGCACATAGATTACCTGCTGAAAAACGATAACGCTACAATCGTTGAAATAATCTACAACATTTCCGAAGAAAAAATAGAATGTGAGTTATCACAATTAATTTCTAAAAAAAGTGAACATATCAAAAACTTCGGTTGTTCCGATTGCAAATGCGAAAGTCATCTATACTATTTTAAAAATAGAAAAGAAGCTATTGAATGTGTTAAAAATGCATATGATTCAATAGCTATGGAATACAAAACGTTTAATAAATGAAACCACGTTTTTTCTTATGCATATATGAAATTTCAAATGAATTTAGCGCTAAATTTCTTAAAACTTCCAAATCTTTTTCATTAACGCCAACAACATCTTCCCACTCACTTTCAAGAGTTGAAATTTCCTCTAAAATGGCTTTACCCTCTTCAGTCAGAGTACAGTCATAAGCCAAACCGTTTTCAGGATAATTTTCAATTTCAATCAGACCCTTTTTAGCAAGTTTCTCATATTTTTTCAAATACAAATCCAAATGAAGAATAAACAGATCATCTTTGTCTGCTTTTTCAAATTGTTTAATCCTAATACGTTTGTGATGAGGTTTCTCATGCTTTTTAACTTGCTTTAAAAGTTTTACTTGACTTTCATGAAGAAAAATGCTTAAATTTTCACGTACATAAGTCATTTTTGACTCTTCAATAATGCCTATTAGGGAAGAGGCATTCATATTTCCAATTGCTTTTATGTGAGGATGAGTCATTTTATCACCTTATTTCATTTGTCCGAATATTCCTCTCATAATTCCTTTTGTAACTTCACGAGCCACAGTATTTGCTGCTTGTGATGCTGCCTTTTCAGCCATTTTTTGAGCTTCTGATTTTTTAGCTTTTTTACCGCCAGCAGGTTGTCCTCCACCCAAAACTGTTCCTAAAATACCATCCAAAACAGATTCCTGTTGTTGAGGAGCTTCTTGCGGAACCTCTTGTGGAGCTTCTTGCTGTTGTGATTTAATCTCTTCAAGAACCTCTTTAGTTTCAGGTGCCACTTCACTTTCAAGTTCAGGGTTTGAATCGATTTTATCCAATAACAGTTCATAAGCGGACTCGCCATCCACTGCATCCCAATATTTGGATTTCAATGTAGAAATGTTAATCAATTCCATCCTCAAGTCATCTTCAATAGCCCCTATATGACTTTGTGGAGGTACGATATCCACCTGTTCAACCACAGTTGGAACACCATTTTCATCCAAAACTGACACTAAAGCCTGACCAATTCCCAAATTGGAAATGACCTCAGCGGTGTCAAAGTCAGGATTGGCTCTAAATGTTTCAGCAGCCACCTTTACAGCCTTTTGATCTTTAGGAGTGTATGCATGAAGTGCATGTTGAACACGATTACCCAATTGAGCTAAAATGTCATCAGGAATATCTGCAGGAGACTGTGAAATAAAGTAGACCCCAACACCTTTTGACCTGATTAGCCTTACAATCTGTTCAATTTTCTTGCCGAATTCAGGTGACATGTCATCGAATAGCAAATGAGCTTCATCAAAGAAGAATACAAATTTAGGTTTGTCCATATCTCCCACTTCAGGCAATTTTTCAAATAGGTTAGACAACATCCAAAGCAGGAATGTTGAGTAAATTTCAGGTGACAGGGACAATTTTTGAGCATCCAATATATTGATTACACCGCATCCATTGTCATCAACCTGAATGAAATCCGGAAGTTCAAGGGCTGGCTCGCCAAAGAAATCATTTCCACCTTGATCTTCTAGCGTAATCAAGCTTCTTAGAATAGTATTTGCAGATTTTGCAGCTATGGCCCCATATTCGCCTTCATAAGCATCCTTGTTTTCAACAACGTGATTTATCATTGATTTTAAATCCTTCAAATCGATGATAGGCAATGACTTTTCATCAGCCACTTTGAAAACTATATTCAATACACCCGCTTGTGCTTCAGACAAGTTTAGAATTTTTGAAAGCAAAACAGGACCCATTTCAGATAGGGTTACTCTTATAGGAAGACCCTTTTGACCGAACAAATCCCAAAATTCAACAGGATATTCCTTGAACTTGAATCCCTTATCATCAAGACCATACCTTTCCCTGTTTTTGGTTATGAAATCGTTTCCTGAACCTATTTTAGCAAGTCCTGAAACATCACCTTTCATATCTGCCATGAATACAGGAACTCCCAAATCTGAAAATGATTCAGCCAAGACTTTTAAAGTTACTGTTTTACCTGTACCTGTTGCACCGGCTATTAGACCATGGCGGTTAGCCAATTTTGGGGATAAGAACACATTTGTGTTGTCATTGCACCCAATTAATATTTTATCTTCTGCATACATTGTATTCACCCATTTTCTATTTTTTTAATTAAGAAATTAGTTTTTTTAACGATATTTCCTCTATTATGTGCTTTCGCTATTCTTTTGATAGCATCCAAATTCTTTACATAATTGTCCAGCCAGGAAAATATGTCTCCGGGATAGACTTGAATCTGATATTTTCTAAATAGTTTATTTGATATGTCCTGAGGATCCTTACCCTTTAGTCTTTCATGAACAATCACTTCAGATATTCCCCTTTGCATACAACTGCAAAATGGCCTGTCCTGACACTTGCACTGCATAAAATCGCTTTGAAGCGCAATCAATGCCTCTTGGAATTTTGTATCAACCTTTTGGATAGCTTCCCCACTGGATATAATATCCAATGTGGATTCGGCGAAAAGTCTTGTTGAAAACTTAATCTTTAAGGCATTTGCAATCTGATTGTGAATAACACTTGACAGATATGCATTTTCAAACATTTCCAAATCAAGAGCCAAAGCCAAAATCAACACTTTAAGCTTATCATACTTTTCTTTTTTCTTATACATTGGAGATAAAGCAACATATCTTTTGAGATACTGCATATCGTTTAATGTATTTTTTATAAACTCAGCGTCTTCTATTGACAGGAATGACACTGAAGTTGCACGTCCATACTTAGTGACTTCCAATTTGTTGGATGGGAGAATATCTATTAATCCCAAATCCTCCATTTCATCAATAGCTATTTTTGTACTTATTGGTACATCAATATTTTTATAAAATTTATTCAACTCATCAATAGACTTTATGGAAGTTGATGAGATGTCCGCCAGAATTTGCTCATATGCTGACTCTTCATCATATTCAATATACACATCCTCACTATTGCTTTCCAGCAAGTCCAGAGCCATTGCCTCTTCCGATTCACCTGCAAAATCATTTCCTATTTCCGGAAGCAAATATACAATACCTCTATCATGATAAGTTGGCCTTCCTGCTCGGCCTAACATCTGTGAAAATTCATTAGGATTTATCCATTTGTTTCCCATGACAAGAGAGTCAAAAATTACCTGCGAAGCCGGAAAGTCAACACCCGCCGCCAAAGCAGCTGTCGTTACAACGCATGAAATTTTGCCCTTATCAAAATCCTTTTCTATTTTTTCCTTTTTATAATAAGACAAACCCGCATGGTATGCTTGAGCATTGACTTTTTTGTTGGTTAGGTAATTTGCAATTTGATGAGTTTTGCGCCTTGAATTGGTAAATATTATGGTTTGACCCCTAAAACCTTTTTCGGACTTTGTATTGAACTCTCTTTTAACTAATTTCATCATCAGATGACGTTTTTGGGACTCATTTCTTGTATAGACCAAATGCCTTTCGAGTGGAACCGGCCGTTCATCATATTTAACCAGTTTCATGTTAAATTCATCTGCCAAAAATTCAGGATTTTTAACGGTTGCAGACAGCCCTATGATTTGAGTTTTGTGATATAAATGTTTTATACGTTTTATCAATCCATTTAAACGTGTTCCACGGTCTTCATCATCAATCATATGTATTTCATCTATTAAGACAACACCCAAATTAGATAATGTATTGGAATTGCCATTTCTTAAAAGATAATCTATTCCCTCATAAGTCGCAACGACAATATCCGATTTGGAAACATCTGAATCCGGAAGATTGAGTTCTCCTTTTGCTTTTACACGATTCCTTCCAACCTTGATGGCTACATTCAAGCCCAATTTGGAATATTTTCTTTTAAAATCCCTATATTTCTGATTGGCAAGAGCGACCAATGGAGTTAAAAAGATAAATTTCTTACCCCCCAATGCCTTTGTTATGCCTGCAAGCTCTCCAACCAAAGTTTTTCCAGACCCTGTAGCGCTTACAACCAACAGATCTTCACCTTTCAAAAGTCCTTCCTTAATGGCCAAGTATTGAACAGGAAGCAATTTGTCATTTCCAGAATCAATTAATATATCCCTAAATTCTATTGGAATCTTTAGACGTTTCATATCCACTGGAGGTATGATATGCCTTGGTTTTCTGGTCTTGTCAAATAATGTCAATTGCCCATTTTTCAACGGATCAAAATGAGGAGACAAGACAGATAATGTCTTTTCAAGACTGCCAGTCTTTTCCAATGTGGATTTCAAGTTTCTGAAAATCTTCTTGTCAAAGCCCTGAAGCTTGATTTCATGCTTTATGGTATCCAGGGCACAATCCTTACATATTAACTGATTGTGATATCTATAAGAATAAGATGAGTTTACGATAGTGATGTTTCCTTCATAGGCACAGTAGTCACAAACCTGAGTGTGCCTTACCTTAATATTTAATGATTTTAGGAAATTTTCTACTTTTTCGTCTTTTGTTGCCAAAAAGACAGCTTGGGAACGCAATAGTTTGATTACTTCACTTGGAGGGAGCAGCTTTTCATTTAAAGTTGAATTGTCCTTAAAGTTATAGTCTGCCACAAAACGATTAATTGATAAGGAATCTCCATCATCACTGAATTTGATATTTCCTACAAATTCCGGTTCCCTTTTGTGATTTAGAGCCCCTTTTGGAGAGCCTATAGGATATAATCTCCATTGTTTTTTAATCTTTTTTAACACCAGCATTGTTAATATTATATTTTTAATTGTTAATAAGTTTTAAAAAAAAAAGAAAGTGTGACAAGTCGTCACGCTTAATCCATATAATCGAATCTGGTTTCCAAAATAATAATTAGTGCAAATCCTACAAAAGCAACAATAAAGCAAGGGAACAGACCCGCAAAGCTTAAACTTGTAGAATTAATAATTTCAACACCAGGAACCCTTAAAGATCCAAGCATAACCCCAATGAGAAATGCCATTGTAAATTCTTCATAGTTCTTAAGCAAATAATTCAAGATTTTTGAAAACCCTAAAATACCTATTACTGCACCAACAACAAAAACGATTATTTCTGAGAAATGCAATTGATGAAGGGCATTCAACATGTATTTATACTGTCCAAGCAACAACAATAAAAATGAACCGGAAATACCCGGTAAAATCATTGCGCAAATAGCTATCATACCAGAAACAAATAAAATAGGAAGTGAATGATTGGCAGCAATCGGATTCAAGCTCACAAAAATGAATGTCAAAATACATCCCATTAAAGCGAATATGAAATTCTTTAAGTTGATTTCATTAAGTTTCCTAAATAAGATAACCGCCGAAGCTATAATCAAACCTAAGAAAAAGGAATATGTCCATGCAGGATAAACCTCCATACAATAGGTTACAACTTTAGCCAATGTTAAAAAAGCAATGCCTATACCTAAAACTAGAGGTATAAAGAATTTAAAGTCTATTTCTTCAAATAATTCAGTTAAAAAACCATTGAAATCCCCTTTAAACAATGGTTTTAAAAAACCAAATTTTATTTTACTGATTGACTCTATCAAATGACCATAAATTCCTGTAATTAAAGCTATTGTTCCTCCTGAAACTCCCGGAACAATATCTGCAGAACCCATCAGGACTCCGCGAATAAAAATTAAAATTGCTTCTTTAAGATTAAAATTCAAATTATCACCTACAATAATAATATAATATTGGTTAATCTATGTTAAATAGGTTATCAAAAAAAAGAAAATAAAGGAATAATTCAAAAAGAATTATTCATCTTTAAATGGTTGTGGAAGTTCACAAACTCCACTGTCTTTTGCAAGATATGCATATGCAAATGCTGCACAGATTGCACCGGCAATAGGTCCAATCAAGTATATTGGGAAGAATCCCCAAAGGTTTGCTCCCCCAAGAATCATATCCATCAAGTATGGTCCGAATGTACGTGCAGGGTTGATTGATGCACCGGTGAAAGCACCTAAAACTGCAATTACTGCTGCTACAGTCATACCAATTGATATTCCTGCAAAACCAGGTTCAGCTTTCTTATCAACTGCAACACCCATTACAACCATCATCAGGAAGAATGTTCCTAAAAATTCAGCAAACATTGCTTGGAAGTAACTTACACCCAATCCAGGAGCTGTGGCACCTAATCCTCCAACAGTGACTGCTGAAGCACCAAGACATAAGAATAAACAAAGACTTCCTAAACATGCCCCAATCACTTGTGCAACTATATAATAGATACTGTCGATTAAAGCTATGTTTTTGGTTACAAGCAGCCCTATGGTTACTGCAGGATTCAAATGTGCACCGGATATCTTACCGAATACATAAATACATATCATTACAGTTAGACCAAACACTAATGCAATTGCAATCCAGTCACCCAATCCTCCAAGGATACCTATTCCGACATTATTCGGGTCAATGCTTTGAGACACCAAAAGTGTTACAACAGCAGATCCTGTACCAAAGAACACCAGGAAAAAGGTTCCTAAAAGTTCTGCAAAGAATTTTTTTCTTATGTTACAAGTCATTGATTTCACCTATACAGCTTCTCTCCATTGGCAGTATTCATGTTTGTTATCTGCAAGGCATGCTGAAGCACATTGTTTACAACCTCTTACAGGAGATCCCGGTGCTTCTTTGTCAAGTGCTATGATGTTTGTCATCATGGTTGCTGTAATTGGTTCTGAAGTTAAAAGACATGGATAGTCTGCTAATCTCATAAGTGATGAGAATCTTACTGTAATAGCACATGCTGGATAAGCATATCTTTGAGGGTTCATCAAGACATCATTTTCCAAAATAGGTTTGAAATCTACTTCCATACCTTTAATTCTAGGAATTATTTCAAATCCTGCTGAGGATCTCATTTTTCTAGCATTGCTCATTGCGTTGAATCCTCTGTAAATCATGTCCATAAAGTCACAGTTGTGTAACTCGGCAGCAGCACCTCTTTTTGGATATTGTTGTACATAGTTATGGAATCTTTTATTCAATAAATCTACAACCATCGGAGCTGTGAATCCATCAAGCTCTAATAAAAATTCAGTTGCGCATGCTGAAGAACCGGTTGAGAGTTTTAATACATCAAATGGAGTTTTATAAACATCAAGGTTGTTTCTTAATGAATTTTCAATAACGCCTGCAGTTGCTTCAATGACAGCCATTATCACATCATCTTTACACATGTTATATGTGGATTGACCTATGTGGTGTCCAATATCTCCAACACAGTATGCTGGTACGGTTACGATATTACCATAGTGTACCCCATCATCCATAGCCGCTTTAACGGTTGAAGTCATTGCTTTTTTATACTTATTCATGTAATCTCTTACATCAAATGAGGAATGATCTGCATCATCCATTAATTGGCCTTGTCCTTCAATAGGAGTCTTGTAAATCATCTGTAAAGTTGCAATTTCTTTTTCTGTGGCTTGAGCAGCAGTCAAACCGTCTTCAATTGCATTTGCAAATGCATCGCCTATTCCATAGGAAGTGTTCATACCCCAGGATTTTGCGGACAAAATAGCTTGTTTATGGTGAACCGGAATGTCCACTTTTTTGAGTATTTGATTTACTACATTACTTGTACTTCCAGGCATTAAAGCAAAGTCCACTACACAAGTAGGTCCATAAAATCCACCATATCTTCTAATTGATTCTTTAGCAATCAATGCTTCTGAATCTGCAATAGCTTGGATAAATTTATCTACACTATCAGCAAAATCGCCATCTTCCTCACATAATATTTCTAAAACCGGAGGGGTTTGGAAATGTTCAATAAATGGATCATCTTCACATTTTAAAGTGTCTGTAATAGAAGATAGAATCTCATAATGGTTTTTAACAGAATCCTTGTGTAAGTTAATTACTGATTCTGCCTGATTGTCCAATGCTTTCATGCCAGAAACGGCATCAGCATATGGTTTTGCGTCAGTGATTTTAAAGTCATTGTACCTGTTTTCTGATATAACTGCAACATCTGCTTTTTGAGCAGCCATTGACTCGTTAATCATTTTTTCATATAACTCTCTCATTTTTATCACCTTAAATGATAAGTGTACTACTAATAGTTAAATAATAGTATTTAAAGTTAACTATCAATAGTGTTAATTAAAAGTTTATTCAGTGAAATATTTAAATTTATTTAAATTATTTTAAAAAAAATACTTTCAACAATA
>JAZUAV010000065.1:0-4233 GCA_045638165.1 Methanobrevibacter sp. | reverse complement strand
TATGCCGGACAAAACCAGAGAGGTGTACCTAACTATTGATGATATTCCATACTACAAGAGTGGAGATTACGCAATAGAGCTTCCTGACGGAGACATAGACATCAAAGGAAGAATCGACAACCAAATCAAACTCAGAGGACTAAGAATAGAAATCGGAGAAATCGAATCCAACATTTCCAATTTCCCTAACATTAAGCAGAATGTTGTAGTAATCAAGGAAATCAGAAATAACGAACACCTATGTGCATACTTCACAGCAGAAGATAAAATCAACAAGGATGAGCTTAAATCCTACTTAAGTGAAAGACTTACACAATACATGGTTCCAACAGTCTTTATGCAGATTGACGAAATGCCGCAGACCCCTAACGGAAAAACTGATGTTAAAGCATTGCCTGAACCTAAACTGGAATTGACATATGTAGCTCCTAAAAACAAGCTTGAACAGACAATCTGTGCAATATACTCATCCATTCTGGATATAGAAATAGTTGGTGCGGAGGATAACTTCTTTGAAATAGGTGGAACATCACTTATCGCATCCAAACTTATCATTGAGTTGCTCAAACAGGATTATAATGTGAAATATGATGATATCTTTAAAAACCAAACCCCAAGAAAACTGGCCAGTTTCCTATCTGGTGATGAAATAGCTGATGATTTGGATGTGGATATCATTGAAAACTATGACTACACCAGAATCAACAAGCTTCTTGAGGAAAATACCTTTGATAATTTTGCTAAAGGCAAAAATACTGACTTGGGCAATGTATTGCTGACTGGAGTTACCGGATTCCTTGGTGTTCACGTATTATACGAATACCTCAAAAATGAAGAGGGAACTATCTACTGTATGCTGAGAAAAGGTAAATTCGACACTTGTGAAGAACGTTTTATTGACCTGATGAATTATTATTATGATGAAGACTTCACAAACCTCATCGGATCACGCATAATCTTAAGTGAAGGAGACATAACCAACCTGGATGACTTCAAAAAGCTAGAAAATTATCCAATTGACACAATAATCAACTGTGCAGCTATTGTAAAACACTACACTCACGATGATTATATCTTTAGAGTCAATGTTGACGGTGTAGTCAACGGACTTGAATATGCCGAAGCAAACGACATTACTTATGTCCAGATATCAACCACAAGTGTTTTGGATGAATTTACAGAGGATACGGACATTTCAGATGTCCACTGTGATGAAAAAACACTCTACTGGGGACAAGACCTGTCCAACAAATATCTGAACAGTAAGTTCCTTGCAGAAAGAATGGTTCTTGAAAAGGCATTGGCCGGCCTTAATGTGAAAATCATCAGGGTAGGAAACCTCATGGCACGTCAATCTGACGGAAGATTCCAGAAAAACTTTGATACCAATGCTTTCCTAAACGGTATTAAAGCCATTAAAAACTTGAAGGCCACTATTCCTGAAATATCTGAAGAAATTGTTGAATTGAGCCCAATAGATTACGTGGCAAAGGCAACTCTTGAACTTGCAAAAGCTCCAAAAGAGTGTACAGTATTCCATGCAGTAAGTGACAAATGGATTCCTACAAGAGATATAATTGAAGTTCTCAATTCATTTGGATTTGGCATTGAAGAAGTTACCCCTGAAGAGTTTAGAAAAATCTATGAGCAGAACATGGACGAAAACATTCAGGGAATCATTACAGCTGATTTGACAATTGATGATTTCTCTGAAGGTTATGGGGAAGGTGAATACAATGAAAGTGATGACGGCGAACTTGTAATGATGGACCAGACACTTGAAATCCTCAAAACATTTGGATTCACCTGGCCGGAATGTGGTAAAGATTATCTTACAAGATTTATAAAACATTTAATAGAAGTAAAATATTTTGATTAAGGAGAATGAAGATGGATTTTAAAATAGCGGATAGTAAATTCAAAGAATTATTAATACCGAGCCTGCTTCTAGTCATGGCTTTGAACATAAGCTCTGTTGTTGATAGCTTTTTTGTAGGTTCATTTATTGGTCCAAATGCAGTTGCTGCAATTGAACTTTTAGAACCTGTAATTTTATTAATGACTGTTTTTGAATGGTTATTTGGGCTTGGAGGGCAAATTATATCTATAAATAAAAAATCTGAATTTGATATTGATGGAAGTAACCGGTACTTTACAACATCAATGGTCGTGTCATTTATTGCATCAATGATAATGGCTGTTGTATGCTTTTTCTTCATGGACCCCCTGGCTACATTTTTAGGTTCCTCACATGCTACAAAACCTCTCGTAATGCAGTATTCTACATTTTTATTTGGATGTTTTGTCGTGTCTACAATAGCTTCAGTGCTTACACAGTATATCCGTGTGGATGACCAGCCAAACTTTGCATCAGCAGTTATCATTGTAGCTAATGTAATCAATATCATCCTGGATTATGTATTTCTGTCCTCAGGCATGGGTATGGCTTCCGCATCACTCGCATCATTTATAGGATATACATTATCCCTTGTATTATGTTTATGGTATATCCGCAATCCAAAAAGAACATTCAGATTTGTTCGCTCATCACTTAAAATTAAAACTTTCCTTAAAACAACATGGAAAATGACTAAGGTTGGTTTTCCAGGTGCTAGTCTCGGCATCTTTGATGTTATATTCGTCTATATAATGAACAGATTCTTAGGTTTAACATTAGGAGACCTCGGACTGACTACTTACATGTTGTGTATGGATATATTGGTAATCGGAAGTATTGTTGATGTTGGAATTTCAGAAACATTGACATCCATAGTTCCTGTATATTATACAAAGCATGATTATGTGAATTTGAATCATTTGATTAGGATTTCACTTATAATTGCAGGAATCTGTGCAGCAATATTGACAGTATTCGTATGGATTTGGCCAGAAGGATTTTTGGCACTTTACGGATTCAACAAAATGGAAATTGCTGATTTCGTAATAAATGCACTTAAACTATATTCACTCTTCTTTATAATATCCGTACTTCCTAGCCTGCTGATATTCTACTATGAAGCCATTGAAAGGTCTGTCCTTTCAACAGTGCTTTCCGTGCTTTACACCCTTGTACTCCCATTGATTTGTGTAATTGGATTATATAATCTGATTGGATCAAACGGAATATGGATAGGATTCCCAATATCATGTTTAATAACAATAATTATCATCTACATCACCGTCAAAGTTATTCAAAGAAGGGAACCAAAATACAATAGCCTATTCTTCATCGAAAAGGACCTGATGGATAAAACTAAAAACTTTGTACTTACAGACAATAATTTGAGTGCAAGAGAAGAATGTTTAGAGCACCTGAAAAATCTGAATGCCGGTGATGAATTTTGCAATAATGTCAATAAAATCTTTGATGTTATTTTTGACACAAATCCTCACGATACATATGTGGAAGTATTAATTATAGATTATGATGACAATATCCATGTTGACATCAAATATGATGGAGAAAAGGAAACTCTTGAACATCTAAAACATAACTTCCCAGAAGGCCTTTTCAAATATGCAGAAGTTTTAGGATTCAATACCATAGAATACGTTAAGGCCAAAAGCTAAATTTTTTAATATATAAAAAAAGAATTCTGAGATTTATATAATCTCGGAATTTATGTCTTCTGCAGTTTCAGTGTCTTCTACACCCTCAAACTCAGACCTGAGTACATTTTAAAATATTTTTTAATTGATAATTTATAATTCTTATCATTTTGAAAAGAAAAAAAAATAAAAAAATGTTCATGATGCATTATCATAAACATCTTTATTTCGATTTTGGAAGAATTTGATAATTGCCGGCATTATTAGCATCACAAATAACGGGAACATGAAGAAATTTAAAAGGTTTGAAATTTGTGGATTGAAACTGCTTTTTATTAATGGATATAAAATGTTCATAATAATCATATATCCAATATAAGCCCCACCAATTCTTAAAAATCTACGTTCAATAGGTCCTTCACAGGAAAAATTAATGAACCTTCTTTCAATTACCCATGATATTAGTATGCCCATACAAAATCCTACATCTTTATATGCTTCAACAGCCATTTTAGCAGGTTCAACAATTAATTTACCAGCCGCATTATAATCCATTGGATATGATTTGAATGTAGCATATGCTATAAGCAAGATAGAAAATACTATTCCTGCACCCAATAAAATTAAGTCAAAATTAGGGTTATCATCTAGTTTTTCAAATAATTTTCCAACAATCCATAATGA
>JAZUAV010000064.1:0-19317 GCA_045638165.1 Methanobrevibacter sp. | reverse complement strand
AATAACAATTGAGGATAATCCTGCAAATACTTTTAAACCCACAAATATATTGAGATATGGAATTATACCTGCATTAGTTACATCCGGATAATGTAAAACATTTTGAATGGTTGCCGGAACAACATTGAGCAAATCAGTACCAGCATTATAAAGGTAGAATCCGCCAAGGAACAAACCTATCAGTCCAAATATTACAAAACCTAATGCACCGATTGATTCGAAAACCTCAATATACAAGTGAGATAACTCTAATGGAGAATTACCTAAGCCATAAACAAGAATAGACAATATAATTCCACTAGCTATCATTGCACCACCTTGGAAACCTCCTCCAGGAGTTATGTGTCCCCCAAGGATAGTCATTATACCTAAACAAATCAATAAAATTGAAATTGGTAAAGCAATAATTTTTAAAATCATACTACCTTGACTCATCGTTTATCCCCCAATAATCCTCTACCAAATATAAGTAACACTACCAAACCGGCAGTTAACAATATAATTGATTCTCCTAAGGTATCATATGCTCTGAAATCAAATATAACCACAGTAACCATGTTTGGAGCTATTTGAGTCCCTATTGCATTGTAAATATTACTTACACCCGGCGTAATCATATTGCTGATATGGAATACAGCATCCAATAGTGAAACTGAAAATATTGCAGTCAAAATGGCTGCAAGCAAATTGCGAATTGTAGCTTTACTAGACAAGATTACCACCCCAGTATAAAAATGTAACAATAATCGCAAGTGTTACAATTGCATAAAACAACATCTTTTCAAGTGAATCCTCTTGTTCGATTTTAAACTTAGGAATAAGCGGAATATTTGAAATCAACACCACAGCCAATATAAATGCAACAAGTCCTGAAAGTAACACGCTTATATGGCGCAATAACAATGTTGAGAGCACTAATGAAACAATTATAAATATTTCTGCAGTGATACTACCAGAAACATCAGCATTAGTTACCGGACCTGGTGAAAACAGTTTTCTAAACTGTTTTACAACATTGAATATTTGATCATAGAGTTTCATAATATCCCTCCTACAAAGTTAGAAATTCCATTTGTAACAACATCAGGGAATAAACCTAAAAGTATGATTATAATCAATAATACTCCCATTACAAATACCATTGAACGAGGAACTTCTTTGCCTTCAACTTCCAAATCATTAGGTTTTGGTCTTAAAAACATTGCGTAGAATGTTTTTACAAATACTACAAATGTAGCTATACTTACCATTATTGCCAAAATAGACAATTCTGGATATCCGCAACTTAAAGAAGCTTGAACAAGCATTAATTTAGATTGGAAACCGCTTAAAGGAGGAACACCTGCCATAGCCATACCCCCAATCAGAAGCATTATTCCAACTTTTGGATGATATGCCAAAAGACCTCCAAGCTTTCTTGTATCCACTTCATTAGTTGCATTTACAATTGCACCAAATCCAATGAATAATAATGCAGTAATTATAATCTCATTTAAAGCCTGGAACAAACCAGCAGTTATGGCAAATTGTGTTCCAAGACCTATACCTAATCCAATGAAACCTAATTCTCCAACAGCTAAAAATCCAATCATCCTTCTGAAGTCTGTTTGAGTAAGCGCAAGAGAAACACCCAATATCATAGCCAAGATAGAGAAGAAAACTATGATAACTTCAAATATAGGAAGAGATGAGTAAATTCTCAACATTATCAGTACGATTGAAATCATTGAAATAACTGTAAATGACTGGAGTAAAGCTGCTCCGTGAGGTTCTGCTTTTGAATAAATTCCAGATTTGATGGTATGGAATGGTGGCAAACCTGAAGCGTATAACCAACCAAAGAATATTAATGCGAGTGACATCAAGAATACTGGAGAAGTAACATCAACCAAACCTTTATGAACAGCATAAGCAATATCTGTAACATTTACACTACCAGTTAAAGCAAGTAGGAATCCAATTCCTAAAAGCATTATAGGAGATCCAATTGATCCCAAAATCATATATTTTAAAGCCATTTCATAACTGTAATCAATTGATGATGCAGCTACAATACCCACTTGAGCAAGAGCAAGTATTTCAAAGAATACGAACATGTGGAAAATATCATCAGTCAACATCATTGCAGTTACGGCCGCAGTACCTAAGAACAACAAGAACAGATATGGTCCTGAAACTTCCCTATATTTGGTTAAATAAATGAACACCACCAAGAATGTTAAAAGACCAATCATTCCAATGAATATCTGCTGCAGGAATGAAAATGAATATGTAATTGCTGGATGATACATTACGCTTGTCACATTATCCAACATTGGAGCATAACCTCCAAAGTAATGGAAACCATAATTGGAGGCCAATGGTATAATCGGAAGACAGATTGCAACAACAAAAGCAAAAATCTTGGTTGCTTTATTGAACTTTGAAAATGCACTAATAAGCAATGCAGCCATCAAAGGAACAATAACCATAAGTGGAACTAATTCATTCATTGTATTCCTCCTGTTTTGATGTGTCCGCCAACATCACTTTAGTGGATAAAGTACCATATCTTCTGTAAAGAACCATCACCAAAGCAAGCATAACAGCTAAAGTACTTGCACCGATTACAATACTAGTCAATACTAAACCAAAAGGCAACGGATAAGCAGCATTAGCGGCAAACCAAGATGTGTCCATATTCGGCATTAAAATAGGTACAACGCCACCAGCTTTATAACCAATAGCAACAATGAACAAGTTTGCTCCTTCTTCAATGAAGCTAATACCAATAATCTTTTTTATGATATTATCAACAAAAATTGCTGCATAAAGCCCAACAATGACTAAAGCAACAGAAGTCATTAATATCACGAGTTGTACTTGTGCCATTAGCTATCCTCCCTTTGAGTTTTTTTAACAGCCAAAGCAAGAAATACAGGAATTATGGCTGCACCAACAATAGCTTGAGTTAAAGCTACATCCGGAGCCAACAATACCTGGAAGAGAACCGCCATGGCCCCACCAGAAAATCCTGTTAAAATTGCGGCCTTTAATAAATCTTTTTGAATAAGAGCAAGAATTGCGCTTAAAACCATAATAATACACAATATTAATTCCAACATCTTACTCACCTTCATCAATTTCCAATGTAGTTACTGAAAACCTTTCATCAGCTTTAAGTTTTTCTGAATCTTCACTTTCTAAAGCTTGCATCATTTTTTTAGGGTGGAAAAATGGATGGTCTTCACCTACATCTTCTACAACATTCTGTAAATCCAAATTATTTTCTCTATCTTCTTTTTTCCAGTAAGCATTAGCAATTGCATGTGCTGTAAATGGTGCTATGATAAAGTAAATGCCCGCAAGCAAAAACTGGCCAAGACCAATCATAGCGATAATGCATGCAATATCAAAAATACCTACAATGTGAATTCTTGCATAAACTGAATTTTTCATGTTTTTATCTAAAGTAATAAGGCCTATTGCAGATATGATTATCAAAATAGCTGAAATTATAAGAAGGATTGCTTGAATATACTCTATCATTTATCATCCCCTCCTAAAATAACAGCAAAACCAATAGTGCCTACAAAACCAAAGAATATTAATGCTAATGATATATCCTTATAAAAATTAAGGTTATAAAAATCGCCGCCAAGAAGCAAAACTAAGGCAAAAGCCACAACAACCACGGAACTTCCTAAAAGCCCCATTGATGTGGTTCTATAAGCACTTACTCTTAAGGCAGCCAGCATCATGATAATTAATGCAATAACCACAATATATTTTGAAATAAACAATATATCCATACTATCTCACTCGACTATTCTAAAATTGAAAATGAATTATTCCAACATTTTCTTTATATATGGTTCAAAAGGAATAATATCCTCTTTACTTCTTGGAGAAATAGCAGCTACTTTGATAATGTTATTTTCACTGTCCAAATCAACAGACAAAGTACCAGGAGTTAAAGAAATACTATTTGCCAATATTGTTTGTGAAACAGGTCTCTCTAAAACTGTTTCAATGTCTACGACAATAGGATCTATTTTCCTCCTCATAACTGAATTAAAAGCAACATCAATTGTTGCTTTAATTATTTCGTAAATAAGAACTACGAAATACATGATTCCATAGCCAATTCTAGTCAAAAACATTAAACAAGCTCCATTTCATTATTATACATATAAGTCAAAAAATTGACATTAAATAACATTAATATTTATCATGATTATTCATTATAAAGTTATGCTTTTTGAATAAAAGTTATGGAAAATATAACTAAGTTATGTTGAAATTTAATGAAACCCCAAATAAAAGAAGATTAAAATACCTAATTAAAAAAATAAGATAAAATCCAAATTTATTTTAAAAAATAATGGTTAATACTTAAAATTAATTTTTTAATACTAAGTATCTGAAAATCATGTAGACATATTGTTCATACAATGAGAATAACATTGGTGAACGATAAGCAATGGCTATTAAAATTAAAACAAAAATGCTTATTAGACCAAATTGCTTATAAACCTTTTTTGAGGATATTGGAGCGAATATCTTAATTCCTGATGGAGTAAATGAATCCAACACCATATGAGAAAACAAACCCAAAAATAAGGCTAAGATGATTTCAACATATGGGACCTCAATATTATTAATAAAAAACAAACTAATAAAAAATAAAGGCAAAAACACCATCAACAACTTCTTATTTAAAAATAAAAAGCTTAAAAGAGCAATCAATACAGCAATAATCAAGTAAGGATTATCTAAAATTGTCACACTCACTATCAACTGATAAGCCCAAATTAATATCAATGAAACTGCGGACGTTAAAACTAAAATTCCAAAAATTGAGTGAGTGAAACTTCTGTGCTCTGAAAAATAAAAAGTTGCACCTAAAAACACAATAATCAAACCAATGAAATAAGGTAATTTAAGTATATAAAGTGAAATGAACAAAATCAAACCCAAAATAATCATCTTATAAACATGATCTTTCTTAAGTTTATGATCAAAATCCGGGATATTTGCACCTATAAAAGTTAATGCAATTAACAGAGGATTGTGAAAAAACATCAATGCGAGCAGTAGTGCAAATATGGAATGCCCCTCATAAGAAGACAACTTAAATCACCTTAAATATTGAGAGCCTCAGATTATTTAAGTGTTTAATATATCCCTTATTAACCCCAAGAAGCGATACGAAATGACCTTCTGAGACTCTTTGATGTTTTTATATAATGGCTTGGTTATTGCCCATTAATCAAAACATCTAATCATCATTATATGCTCTTTATATATTTCGCTTTTTTCCAAGAGCATATGAAAAGTACTCAGATTCCAAAATAAGACAAAAAGCTTTTCATCTGAAGAAGTGACCTTTCAACACTGCCATCAGCAACACTTGAAAACGGAGATAAAACTTCACCAGTGATAGCAGGAACCCCTTTTATGTTGCATACATCCTCAACAGCCCCCCTATAGGATTCCCCTGCATAATCAAGAGAAATACTTTTGCATTTAACATCCCGGGCAATATACTCGGCTATCAAAAAACTTTCAGGAGTTGGAGATTTGGTTGAAAAGATTGATTCAACCCCAGGATTGCTGTTGAATGCGGTTGAATGAAAATCCCCTACAAAATCAATGCCCAATTCAAATATTTTTTTAATAATTACATTGCTTAAGGAATTTTCAATGTGTGCTACTCTATTTAAATCACGTGCATTGAAAAATCTCCTGTTTTCCATGCTCGCCTTTGGAGCGGCGAATGGAATGAAAAACAATGTGTTGTTAATTTTTTTATGAACTAACTCATTCAAAAGTCGAATATTGGCAATTTGTGAAGGCAGCTCATTTCCATGAATTCCTGATAAAATTAAAATTTTACTTCCCCCATTGCCTAATTTAAAAATGGGTGTTCCATAAACAGATTTCTCTAAAATAAATTTATTCAAAGAATTCAATTCAATTTCATTAAAAATATGAGTGTTTTTTGAAACAAAACCTCCAGAAAGATTGGAAATATATCCCATTTCCAAATTATCACAATACTCCACTTTTTCAAAATCCATAATTAATTATACATTGAAGCTCTTATTTAAAATTAGGGATAAAATTGAAGAAATATATTAAAAGATTAATTAGGCTCATTAACTATGAAAGAGATGCCGAGATAGAATTAATGCAGACAGAAATTCAAAGTATGTCTGGTAAAAAAAGAGAGGAATTGGGAAGAGCCATCAATAAAGTTAAAGGAAAATATCTGGGCAAAGAATTAGGTATGCAGATAGTTCAGTTTGGCAGATCAGAAACTATTGAGACGGAAATCAGCGTTGGAGATATGGTGCTTGTAAGTACAGACAATCCCCTAAGAAGCGATTTGACTGGCACCGTAACAGAAAAAGGAGCAAGATTTATAAAAGTGGCTTTTGATAAAAGTATCCCCAAATGGGCTTTGAAAAAGAAAGTAAGACTAGATTTGTATGCTAATGACGTTACTTTTAGAAGAATGGAAGATAATTTAAAACATTTGAGTTTAAAAGGTAAAAATGCTCTTGAATACATATTAACTGACAGAAACCCAAAAAAGAATAGAAAAACACCGTATATAGATTATATTGATAAAAATTTAAACGCATCACAAAAGATAGCTATTGAAAATGCATTATCCTGTGAAAATTTCTTTTTAATCCATGGTCCTTTTGGAACGGGTAAAACCAGGACTTTAGTTGAGTTAATATCTCAAGAAACAAGACAAAACCATAAAGTATTGGCTACAGCTGAAAGCAATGCTGCAATAGACAATATTTTAGAGAGGCTGATGAATAATAAGAAGTTAAATCTTACAAGACTGGGACATCCTCAAAGAGTATCTAAAAATAATATTGCTTATTCATTAGCTTATAAAGTTGAAAAACATGAATTGAATAAAAGAATTAAGAAGATTCATAAAAAAATTGATAAACTGATCGAAAAAAGAAGCTCTTACACCAAACCATCCCCACAATACAGACGGGGCTATGGCGATTATGATATTTTATACAATGCCTCTAAGGGAAAAGGCGGTCGGGGAATCTCACCTGAAAAAATGAAATCAATGGCACAATGGATTGAATATAACCAGGAAATTGATGAATTACATTCAAATATCAAAAGAATTGAAAACAAGATGATTAGGAACATCATTGAAGAAAGTGATGTCATCCTGGCCACCAACTCATCAGCAGCACTTGAATCAATAGCAAGAACCAAATTTGATGTTGCAATTATTGATGAAGCATCTCAAGCAACAATTCCAAGTAGCTTAATACCAATTGCAAAAGCCCACAGGTTTATCCTTGCAGGAGACCACAAGCAACTTCCACCCACAATAATCAGCAAACGTGCTGGAGAGCTTGAAAATACATTATTTGAAGCATTAATCAGGAAATATCCTCACAAATCACAATTATTAAACGTTCAATACAGAATGAATAAATTGCTAATGAAGTTTCCAAATTCTGAATTTTACAACAACAGCCTAAAAAGCGATTCGAGTGTTGATAAAATCAATATAAGTGACATAATTGATTCCAAATATGAAGAAGAAGCATTATTATTCATAAATACATCAAATATTGAAAACAATAAGGAAAATCACTTAAAAGACTCCAAATCAATTATCAATAAATTGGAAGCTGAAATTGCAGTGAGCGTTGCTGATGACTATTTGACAGCAGGCATCAGCGACGAAGATATTGGAATAATAAGCCCCTATGCCGATCAGGTTAAGCTAATCCAGGAAAAGACCTCAGTTGAAGTGAAAACAGTTGATGGTTTTCAGGGAAGGGAAAAAGAAATCATCATCATATCTACTGTGCGAAGCAACGATAATGGAAATATAGGATTTTTAAGTGATTTAAGACGTTTAAATGTTGCAATAACTAGGGCTAAAAGGAAATTGATAATAATTGGAAATGAAGATACCTTAAAAAGCAATCCGACATATTCCAGACTTATTGAATTTGTTGAAAATGAAAACTTATTGATAAATTTTTAGGTATACCTAAACTTTTATATACTAGGAAATTCAAACTAATCATTAGGTGTGAAAGTAAATATTACCTTCACAACTTATAACTCTTAATTGAGGTTTTGCCTTTACAAAGTCCATATAACTCTCAACCTCAATTAAATTCCTCAATTAAGAGTTTTTCTTCTGCCCACTTTTTTTAAATTTTAAATAGTATTAATAATATAATTATTATTTGATATTCATTTTTATAAAATTATTAACGGTGATTAAATGACTGATAAAGTAGTTTTAGCATTCAGCGGTGGACTTGATACCTCTGTTTGTGTTAAATTATTAGAAGAAAAATATGATGTTGAAGTTATTACTGCCTGTGTTGATGTAGGTCAAGGCGAAGAAGAAATGGAAAAAGCAAAAACCATGGCATCCAAAATAGGAGGATTAAAACACTATAACATAGATGCTAAAGAAGAATTTGCAAACGAATACATCGCACGCGGAATCAAAGCAAATGCAGAATATGAAGGGTACCCATTAAGTACTGCACTTGCAAGACCATTGATTGCAAAAAAAATTATAGAAGTAGCTGAAAAAGAAGGAGCAACAGCTATTGCACATGGTTGTACTGGAAAAGGAAACGATCAATTTAGATTTGAAGCGATTATTCTTGCAATGTCTGATTTTGGCATTATCGCACCAATAAGAGAAATGAACTTGACAAGAACCGAAGAAAAGGAATATGCTGAATCTAAAGGTATCGAATTGAGTTATGACAAAATTTACAGTATTGATGAAAACCTTTGGGGAAGAGCAATTGAAGGTGATGTTTTAGAAGACCCTGCAAACGAACCTCCCGAAGACATTTATGAATGGACCGCCTCATGGGAAGATGCAAAAGCAGAACCGGAAAAAGTGTCTATTGAATTTGAAGAAGGAGTTCCAATAGCAATAAACGGCGAAATGATGCCATTGATTGACATAATCAAAAAGGCCAATGAAATTGCAGGAGCTCACGGTATCGGAAGAATCGATACTATTGAAAACAGAATGATTGGTCTTAAAAGTAGAGAAATCTACGAAACCCCTGGTGCAAAATTATTAATCCCTGCTCACCAAGCATTAGAAGAATTAGTTTTAACAACTGATGAGTTAAGATTTGCTGAATATATGTCTACCCTCTATGCAGACCTTGTTTACAGAGCACTCTGGCAAGAACCATTAAGAGAAGACTTAGACCAAGCATTTGATAAGATGCAAGAAAGAGTTAGTGGAGAAGTCGTGATGAAACTCTATAAAGGTTCAATCCAACCAATCGTTAGAAAATCTCCATTTAGCTTACACAGTATCGAGCAAATTACATTTGAAGACAAAGAAACAGAACAAAGTGAAGTTGAAGGTATGATTAAATACCACGGTCTTCAAGCAGCAAATTATCAAAAACTAAACAGATAGCTTTCAATAGCTATCACTTTACTTATTTTTATGACAAAAATTAGCCAACTACAAGAGATTATTGATTCTTCAGACAATATTGTATTTTTTGGAGGTGCTGGAGTATCAACCGAAAGCGGAATTCCCGACTTTAGGTCTGAAAGCGGAATCTTTAAAAGTTTAGAAAAATATGGCGATACCCCTGAAAATTTAGTTTCACACAGTTACTATATGGGCCATACAGAGACATTCTTCGATTATTATAGGGAAAATCTTATCTTTAAGGATGCCCAACCCAATCCCGCACACATCACATTGGCAAAACTGGAAAAAACCGGCAAATTGAAGGCAGTCATTACACAAAACATTGACGGACTCCATCAAAAGGCGGGAAGTAAAAATGTTTTAGAGCTTCACGGCAGCATTCACAGAAATTATTGCCAAATTTGTGGGAAAGAGTATGGATTAAACCATATCCTCAAAAGTGAAGGTATTCCAAGATGCGAATGTGGAGGAACCGTAAAACCAGATGTAGTATTATATGAAGAACCTCTAAATAATGCTATTTTAAGCTTTTCAATTGATTATATTCAGAATGCAGAAACCTTAATAATTGGAGGAACTTCACTTGTTGTTTATCCTGCAGCAGGATTAATAAATTACTTTAATGGAGATAATCTCATTTTAATCAATAAAAGTGAAACCCCATACGATGATTATGCAAGCCTAGTCATTAATGATGCCATTGGAGAGACTTTGAGTCAAATCAAAATCTAATGGCTCGGGAATTAAATCTATTCCGTCCAACCTATTGTCACATTTATAGACTAATATCTCAACACCTTCCCCATATGCCTCATTAAGTGTTTTTGAAAATTCAGGATCATTTTCCCAATTTGGTCTGAAAAAATTTCCGGCAGGATGCTGAATTAAAAAGAATACAACACACCTATTACCTTCTTTTTTAAGTTTAATTAATTCTTTTAGATGTTTTGCTCCCCTTTCGGTAGGGGCGTCGGGAAATCTTGCTTCACCATCAACAATTAATGTAACTCCTTTTACTTCAATAAAACAGGAGTCCTCTAAAAAACTCATCCCACAACAATCATCTTCTTTTTTAGCAAGATATATGTCAATTCTTGAGTTTCCAACTGTTTTTTCTCTTTTAAAATAATCATAACCATAAAGTTCTTTTATTTTGCCATCAACGATTGCATCATAGACAATGCTATTGGCTTGTTGTGAGTATAAAGATACTAAAACTCCTTTGTTTTCAACAAAATGAAGAGAGAACTTTGTTTTCCTATTGGGATTATCGGAAGGTTTCAGCCAAACGGTAGCTCCTTTTACTAAAAGCTCCTTGCACCTCCCAGTATTTGGAACATGGGCTACTTCCAAATTGCCATCGACTTCAACCTCTGCAATGAACCTGTTTGGCCTTTCAATAAATGTCCCCTTAACATAATCCATCATTAATCACACTGCCAATATATGAAACTAACTCCGTAGCTGAAAATCCATTTCCTTTTTCATCAAAAGCCCTATCGCCTGCCAGACCATTGATAAAGGTTCCTAAAGCTGCAGAGTCAAATGAATTAAGACCTTGTGAAAGTAAAGAAGTGCAGATTCCTGCTAAAGCATCACCAGTTCCACCAACTGTCATGCCAGCATTACCTGTTTTATTGATTTTAAACTTAGTCCCAGACAATATCAAATCATATTTTCCCTTTACTACAACAGAACCTTTGATATCCTTTGTAATCTGTTGAAATTGTGTGATGTTTTCATCCACTTTTTTAAAGTCAAAGCTATCAATATCCAATCTTAAATCGTTGCTTATGCCGAAAAATGATTTGAATTCGAAAATATGGGGAGTCAATATCACATTTTCCCTATTTTTGATTAATGATATTTCAACTTGTTTTAATGCATCTGCATCAATTACAATAGGCTTTTTAATTTTAGTTACAAGTACATTGAATAATTTTGATGTTTCCCCATCCATTCCGGCTCCTGGACCAATTAATACAGCATCGACTTTTTCAGAAAGATTTAATATTTCATCAACATTTTCAAGTGACAATTTATCCCCTGTTAGCGACTTGACAATCAAATCGGCAGATAATGATTTTATGGCCACACTTGCACTTTCAGGAGCTGCAACATAAACCAAATCTGCACCTGCACCAAAAGCGGCCATTCCTGCGATGGCCGGAGCACCGGAATAATCCTTGCTTCCCCCAACGACAAGCAAACGACCATTATTTCCTTTATGTGATTTTGGATTTCTATTTTTAAGTCTTAAGAAGTCCCCATAATTAACGAAATATTCAGCTTCAAATGGAATTCCTATATCTGCAGTTACAAGACCGCCGACTGATTCTTCCTCAGCATTTCTAACTCCTGTTTTGATTTTATGGAAACTGATTGTGTAATCCGGAACTACTGCCAAATCATTGACAATCCCGGTTAAGGGATCCATTCCAGAAGGGACATCGACGCTGATTTTTAAACCTTTTGACTCGTTGATTATCTCAATGGCCCTTCTGATGTTTGTCTGCAATTTACCTTCAATTCCAGTACCTAAAAGGCCATCGACAATGATAAATTCACTATCACTACTTTTTGCAACTTCACATTCGTTAATGTCATCCAGTGTCTTTAAATTATAAATATTCAAACGGGACAAACGTGGACGCATATTCTGCAATACTTCAAAATTTGTGAGAGCCTCAGTTGAGTGAATATTATCCTTCAGCATGTATATGTCCACATCATAACCTCTATTCAACAAATAACGTGCTGCTACAAAACCATCCCCACCATTTCCTCCAGAACCGGTAAATATTATTACTTTAACTGGTTTTGAGAATGTATAAACTGCAATCTTACCTACTTCTTCAGCAAGAGACTTTCCAGCCGATTCCATCAAACATAAACGGGATAAACCTAGATATTCACAATTATAATCTGTAACCATCATATCAATTGGGTTCACAAAATCACCTTTAAGTTAAAATATAACAATTTAATATACATATAATTATCTTAAGTAAAGGGAAAATCATATGAGAAAAATTACTGTTAAACTTCTTAAAACATTACCTGAAAAATATATTACAACAGGCGTAGTGCTTATCATTGTATTATTTTTATATGGAATAATAGGTTCTTATTTTATAATGGGTTTGAATTTAATAGATTCTATTTATTATGCAGTAATCACTATGGCAACGGTAGGATATGGAGATTATACTCCTACCACAGGAATTCAAAAGATATTTGCAACAACACTAGCATTGGGAGGAGTTACGATACTAGTTTATGTGTTTAACATTATTTTAACAAATTTTCAAGAAAGAATGAACGAATATTCAAAAGGAGCTATGAAAATGAGAACAATTGAAAATATGGATGATTATTATATTATTTGTGGTTATGGGAGGGTTGGAAAAGTAGTTTTTGAAGAGTTGAGCAAAAGAAAACAGAACATTGTATTATTTGAAAAAAACGAAGAGATAATTGAAAACATTGAAGAAAACGATTCCGTAGTCACCATCAATAAAGATGCGACCGAAGATGATTTAATTTCAAAATTAGCTGGAGACAAATGCAGAAGTGTGATAATAAGCACTGGAGATGATGTGACTAATTTATTTATAGTTCTAACAATACGCGAAAGCAATCCCGATGCATGGATTGTATCAAGAGCCAGCAAAGAAGAGAATTATTCAAGACTTAGAAAAGCAGGTGCAGACAAAATTGTGTCTCCAGAATTGATTGGAGGAAAGGATTTATACTTTGAATCAACAAGACCCCATATTCTAAAGATAACTGTTAGACATGAATTAGATAAACTATATGATGAATTTGAAATAATCAGCAAACATGGCTGCAACTTAGAAAACATACAATACCACTTGCCAGGAATTGAAACACCACTAACCCGAAAAATAAATACAATGGACATTGAAGACGGCAAACAATTCAGAGATTATCTCAATAAGAATGCTGAACAAAAAGAAGCCATCGAAAATTTATATAAACTCGTCAATAATACCCATTCCCATATAATCTCCGGGCCTAATCGTGCCACTTTTCATAAATTAGTTAAAGAACTAGAAAAGAATGAAGAGATTCTTGGAATAAATTTAACTAAAAAAGAAGTAGCTGAAATAACCAGAAAAAATATTAAATAATTTCGTTTTTATTAAAAAAAAGAAATGAAAAGAGAGATAAACTCTCTAGAATAACTCATGTAAGTTCATGATGTAAGCGCCTAATTTACCGTCGAAGTTACCTGCTGAAATTTCAAGCACGCCATCGACAGAACAAGCTGCAACAATACCTGCTCTCATAGCTGCTTTAACGCTTTCTTCATCAAGACCATCAATAACAATTTCAAATACACCATCTGCATCTTCTCTAATGTCTGAGTCTACTTTGTCTTTTAAGGTTACACACATTTTTTCGTTGGTTGATGCAGGTAAAAATGCATATTCGTTGGAACCTACTTTAGAACCAGATGCAACCATACCTCCTGGGAATGGAGTGATAACACCTTCAACTTTAGAAATAGCTTCAACTGCCATTTGAGCTGCTTTTACACCAGTAATTTGGTCTTTTGCTAAGATAAAGAAGTTTCCACCAGCTACACCATCTTGGTATCCGAATTCAGATTCCACTAAAAAGTCACCAGACATGATTGGAATTGAATGTACTTTTCTTCCATCGATGTCTAATTCTTCTTGGAATCCATCACCGAAGTATGATAATTTGAATCCTGTTTTTAAAACATCTTCGGATTCAAGGCAGTTAAATGCTGCTGCTGTTGGAGCAGTTAAAATACACATACCGATTCTTTCCATTAATTCGTGATCAAGTGCTTTTTTACCAGCGTGACAAATCATGATAACATAACCTGGTCTTCCGTCAGGAGTGTTTTCTGCTGGTACAAAGCAATCAATACCTGCTTCTGCAGGACATCCAATAACAGAAGTCGCATAACCTGTTGCTTCAGTTGCTGCGATTTTTGCTAATTCTTGAGTTAATGCAGTAACTAAAATTCTAGTTACTTTAATTCCAAAACCTTCTGCGTAAGTTTCTTTAATTTCTACACCATTAATTTCCATAGTTTCACCAAAATTTTTACAAAAAATTAATTTTTTGTGATAATAAAATTTATGAATATAAATTAAAATAAAGTTTTCTATTTAATCATCATCCTCATTTTCAACAACTTCTTCAATCTCATCAGAAGAGGAATTGGATGAAATTTTATCCAAAACAGAAGATCCATAATAAGGTAAAATGACCATACCTATGATAGTTGCCATCCAAAATGAAATTAACCTTTCAACAACTGTTGCAGCTGCACTAACTGAAGAGGGGACTCCCGCTGCTGAATAAAACAGAATCATTAATCCATCGACAGCACCAAGACCTCCCGGAAGAAGAGGAATCATACCAACCAAACAAGCTACAATAAACACTTCCCCAACAACAATAATATTAACATGAGCTCCAAATGCTAAAAATACCAGATAAACCCTCAAAATTTCAAAAATCCATATTATGAAGGATAATGAAAGAGTATAGACTAATCCCTTTTTATTTGAAATTAATAATTTCATAGTGTTTTGAAAACCGAATATTGACTGATGGATTTGATTTTCCAAATCTTCAGAGTTCTTCTTATAAAATCTCCTGACAAGTCCGATAATCCACCCGTCAACTCTTTTTCCAAAATTCGGGTTAATACACATATAGATAAGAATTATCAATATTGCAACAATGACTATTACTGCAACAACCATTACAACAAGCAGCCACAAATCAAAATCGAAGAAAAGCGCCATTGATGCAATTGTAATTGCTGCTAGAACAACAAATGGAAAAGTATCTAATGCCCTATCTGCAACGACGGTCGCAAATGTTTCATCAAAATGATATTCATCATTATCTTTAGATAAAAGATATGCCCTTACAGGTTCACCGCCACCACGTCCGGATGGAGTAATATTGTTTACTGCAAGACCTACCAAAACCATTGGAAGCAATTTCATGATACTCACATCCATGTCCGCAAGCTTATTGAGGATTTGCCAGCGCAGCGTATACAAATAATAAGTGAATATTTGGGCAACTATGGCTAAAGCTATTATGCCTAAATTAGCTACTTTTAAAGCATCTATTACTTGATCAATACCTACAAGATATAACATTGCAAGAAGAATTAAGACGCTTATGCCCAATAAAAGAAAGGTTCTTTTGTCCATGATTCCACCATGTTTATTTTAATTATTAACTTCCTAATACTTATAAATTTATATAGATATTTATTCAAATTATTAGAATAATGAGGTATATAACAAAAACAGATTTATTGATTGTTGCAGGAAATTCCGGTTATTTGATGATTGGGATAGGATTGATGTGTTTAGTACCAATCATAATCGATTTAATTTATTTTGAATTCAATTTACTGTCTTTTATTATTCCTGGATTAATATCAATATTGTTAGGTGTGGCAGTCACCAAATATTTTGAAAGATTGCCAACTAAACGAATAAGGCTTAAGCATGGAATGATAATCTCATCATTTGCATGGTTGTGGGCAAGTCTTATTGGAGGGATAGCATTCACCCTTGTCACACATATGCCTATTCTCGATGCTGTTTTTGAAAGTATGTCCGCATTAACCGGTACTGGAATTACCATATTCTCCAATGTTGAATCATTACCTTATAGTATTTTATTTTTTAGATCTTTAGAACAATGGGTTGGTGGAATAGGGGTTGTTTTTATGGTCATTGGTGTTTTAACAAAAGGAACCGTATCATCTACACTTTACCAATCCGAAGCACGTGATGAACGTCTCAAACCAAGTATTAAAACCACCCTTGAAAAAACATTAGAAATCTATCTTATCTATACTGTTGCAGGAATAGTTTTATATTTTCTTGCAGGAATGCCCGCTTTTGATTCCATTTGTAACACTTTTACAATCATTTCAACCGGCGGAATGAGCATTAAGAATGCAAATATCGGTTATTATAATGACCATTTAATATACCTAATCACAATCGTATTGATGATATTAGGAGCTACAAGCTTTTTAGTCCATTATAAAGTTATCAAAACAAGAGGAAAGTCATTGATTGAAGATTTGCAGTTTAAAATCATTATTACAGTAATCGCATTTGTTACATTACTTCTTTATTTTGTATCAAATATAGTGCCGATTGAATTATTATTCACTGTCGTGTCTGCAATTACAACAACCGGTGCAAGCGTTACACCCATAAACATTATGGCAGGGTGGCCATCATTTGTAATAATCTGTCTGATGTGTTTGATGTTAACCGGAGGTTCAACCGGTTCAACCGTAGGTGCAATTAAACTTGTAAGAATGATTACTTTCTTTAAAGGAATTTATAGGCACATCAGAGAAATTCTATCACCCGAAGGCCGGGTTGTTCCCGTGAAGTTGCATGGTCACAAAATACCTGAAAAAGCTATTGGACAAGCTGGAAACTTCATAACATTATATATGATGTTTATAATGTTTACCTGGGCACTATTTTGTTTGTTCGGATATGACCCATTCAATAGCTTATTCACTGCAATGTCCTTGCAGGGCAATAACGGTTTGGATTTAGGAATCGTCACTTCACAATTACCCTCCGTTTTAAAAATCGTTTGTTTGTTCGACATGTGGACTGGAAGGTTAGAGATATATCCTGTACTGATTACCTTGAGAGCTGGTTTTGAAATATTTAAACGATAATATTTATATGTCCAAAAATAAATATTGATTAGTCAATAATATGTTGAGGTGATTTAATGTACATAGTCATTATGGGGGGAGGTCGTGTAGGCCTCGCACTTGCGAATTTATTAATAGAAAATGGACAAGACATTACTTTAATTGAAAGTAATGAATCTTTGTGCTCTGATGTTGCAGCAGAACTTGACGCATTAGTTATCTGTGGAAACGGTACAAATTCAAAATTACTTGAAGAAAGTAATATTGAAGATGCAGATTATTTCATCGCAACAACAGGAAATGATGAAGCAAACTTATTATCATGCATTTTAGTTAGAAAATACAATGTACCCCATATCATTGCACGTGTAAGTAACCCTGATCACGAAGAAGCATTTAAAGAAGTCGGAATTGACCATGTAATCAGTCCGGAAACTGCAGCAGCCGCACAATTACAAAAATTAGTTACAAGACCTAATGCTGCAGAACTAATGACTCTCGGTGAAGGAGATGCCGAAATATTAGATATGACTATCACAAACGATAAAATCGTTGGAAAACGGTTTAAAGAAATTTCCCCAACAAAAGATTATATTATCATTTCCGCTTATCAAAATGGAAAATTAATTATTCCGCAACCAGACAATACAGTCAGTCGTGGAGAAAAAGTGACTGTCCTCGTTAAAAGAGGATCATTCAAAAAATTAGCTAAAAAATTAGGACAATGATTATAAAAAGGAATAAGACAATTTTATATGGTCTTTTCCATTATTTTCCACTATTGGACCATGACCGGGATAGATGTTTTTAACATCTAACTCAGTTAATCTTTTAACACTATTTTTCATGTCATTGTAATCTCCGCCAATGTCCATTCTGCCAACACCACCACCGGCAAAGATTGTATCTCCAGAGATTAAGTTTTCACCATCCCACAAACAGATTCCACCACTTGTATGTCCCGGGGTGTGGATTACTTCAAATTCCCCAATTTTATCTCCTTCTTCAAGTTCAATATCCACACGGGAATTATTTATTCCTTCAAAACCAAAAGCGGTTCCGGCAGTTCCCAAAGTATCTTCATTTCTAATTGGTATCGCATCCAGCTTATGAACTGCAATTTTGGCATTTGGGAACAGGTGGTTTCCCCCAATATGGTCAAAATGACAATGAGTATTTACAATCAATTCAATATCTCCAGGTTCAACACCATTTTCGCGAAGTTTAGAGTACAAATAATCTTTATTTTCACCAGCACCCGTATCCACTAAAGTATTTCCATTAATTAAGTAACAATTTGAATCGTAATTATAACCCATAATAAAAATAATATCCTTAGAACTCATGAAAAATAATATTGTCAATAAAGTAATTAAAATTTTTGAAAAAAAAGTTTAATGTAAAAATGGGGTCACAGGGATTTGAACCCCGATCCTGGGATTTCTCTTGCCTCAGTACTCCAATTGTTCATCACAACGGATACTGTTCAGTTACGCGTATATTTCTTCAAAGACAACTGGAGTCCCAGATGATGCCAGGTTACACCATAACCCCACATAACATACTATATTAATTATATTTTAATAATATATAAAGATTACCCATTAATTAGAATTTCATTTGTTTATCAATTCCGGCAATTTCATCAATTTCAAGACCTTTTTCTAAAGCGTGATCCTTTTCTACCTTATAATTTCCATTACGTGTGCGTGGAGTATTATTCGGTTCCAAAAATAGCCATTTAGTATACTTGAATCTGACTCCAATGTAAGGTTTCGCACCAAAAATTTTTGAAAAATCACAAAGCGCTTCAATTTGAGGAGCATCTATGTAAACCTTATCTTTAGTGGTTGTTTTAACTTCAATAGCCAAATATATCTTACCATTTCCAGCTACAACATCAGGTAAAGGATTTTTAGTAGCACCCCCAGAAGCCGGAGCCCTCATTGCAGCAAAATTCCTTTCCCAAAGTTTATGTACCAAATCCCTTTCTTCAGCTGACCCTTTTTTAGCCATGATTACACCCTATAATCAATAGTTTATCAAAACATAGTATTTAAAAAGAATGCTAGAGCATTTGAAAACTAATAATTTTAAAGAAAAAAAGTTTTATAAA
>JAZUAV010000063.1:0-22212 GCA_045638165.1 Methanobrevibacter sp. | reverse complement strand
ACCTTACAAACAATCATAAAGGTCAACCTCTCACCAACAGCAACACTACCAACATTAATAACACCATTAGAGTAAGACCCCTTATCCAGGACAGACCTGACATAAATAAGCCCATCCGGCAAAACATCAGTAACCTTAACACCAGTAGCCTTATCAGGACCATTATTGGTGATAACCAAATTCCAAGTAATCACATCAGTATAATTAGCAATAGAAACATCAATAGACTTAACAATAGCCAAATCACAAGATGAATTAACCTTAATTACTTCAGAATCATTGTTATTAGACATGTTTCGGTCAATTTCCTGACCTTTAACAGAAACATTATTCTGAATAACGCCAGTTGCATTTACACGACAGAATATATTCAATCTAACTTCTTTATTAACCCCTAAAGTACCGATATTCCAGATTCCAGTATTTACATTGTAATTTCCATCACTAGTGATGTTTATTAAGGATTTTGGAAGTATATCAGTTACTTTCACATTATGGGCTGCATCAGGACCGTTATTGCGTACAACAATTGTCCATTTAATTGAATCACCATAATTTGGATTAGAGTTATTTACATATTTTTTAACTTCCAAATCAACAGTTTTTGGAACTTCAATACTTGCTTGATCATGATTGTTTGATAAGTCAACATCATATTCCTTAGAAGTTACATTTGCATTATTAACAATCACCCCTGTTTTATTTACCCTAGCATAGATATTGACAATGACCCATTCACCAACATCCAAATTTCCAATTTTTAGAACACCAGTGGAAGGATTATACTTATTCCCGCTATCATCATCAATGTAAATCAATCCATTTGGAAGAACATCATTTACAGTAACGTTTGTTGCTTTATTTGGACCGTTATTTGTAATGTTCAATGTCCAAACAACAACCTCATCATAGTTATATGAATCTGAGGAGGTTAGTTTCCTAACTTGACTATCAATTTTGGGGATTACATTAAAAGTTGTAGTGTTAGTTATCTGCTTGTAATATGTGTCTTCAAAGTGTTTTGCGGTTACATAATACTTTCCAGGTTGTAAATTATTTAATTCTTTTGAAACTGCACCAAGATAACTGGAATTTAATGTTTGATTGTAAATTAAAGTACCATCATCTTTTTGAACAGTTAATAATATTTCCATGTTGTATTCACGGTCATCCTGATATAATCTGCCATTGTTTGTAGCACCATCAACAGGAGATTCGCCATCGAGAGACAGTTTAGAATAATCAGCAGCATTATAAATAGCATTAGACACCGCAAGATTATTGTATTTAGCAATATTATTTCCACCATAGATAATTGATTTTAAGTGTTCTGTTTCTCCGTAATAGATATCATGCGCATAGACTGGAAGTGAATAAACCCATGCTTGATTTTCAAATAATACATTATTATTTAAAGTCAATCCGTTTCCATATTCATCATAATAAATAGCACTACCATTTCTAGCTTTGTTGTAATAGAACTTTGAATCATAAACATTAGCTTGGGTACTATTTATATAAATCGCACCACCCAAACCATCATCCAATCTATTATAGTCTGGACGTGCTTCATTACCGATGAATGAGGATTTAGATACTATAGTATTATTACCTTTAGTGTAAATTGCTCCACCATCAACATCGGCAATATTTGAATCGAATATTGAATTTTGTATTTTTACATCTTTTGCTTCGATGTTTAAAGCACCACCGTAAGTATCTGCATGGTTTTTAGTAAAGTTAGAATCGATTATGTCAATATTTAATCCTAATGCTTGAATAGCACCTCCTTCGGGAGCATCATTACCTTCAAAAGAACAGTTATTGATTTCTAACTCCATTGTATCATATAAAAATCCAGTAAAGACTGCTCCACCGAATAATGTTGCTGTGTTATTTATAAAAATACAGTTTTGAAGTTTACCTGATGCATGAAATGTTAAAGCACCCCCTTCACCTGCGGAGTTGTTTATGAAAACACAGTCACTATATTCTACACCATTACGAACACAACCTGCACCTCCATGGGATTTGCCTTCAGGATGAATAGCTTTGTTGTTAATAAAAGTACATTTATAAACTAAAGCTTTATAATTTGGATTATCCAATCCAATTTGTACTGCACCTCCGAAAACAGTGGAATAACTTTTAACCCAATTTGAGTCAAAAATACAATTTACCAGTTTAGAATTGTTACCATAAAGACCAACTGCACCAGCAGTAGAAAAACTTTGAAAATCATCACCATACCCAGTGTTATTCGTAAAATTACAATTTTGAATTATTGCATTTTCTGCATCATACAAATTATATTTCGATGACAATACTCCTCCATGAATTGCATGATTATTCTCAAAACAACAGTTATCAACTACAACATCTTTTGCATGTATATATAAAGCTGATCCAACTTCCTTGTTAGCATTGATGAATTTTAAATTAGATATAACAGTACCTCCACCCTTATTTTCAATGTAGAAAATACCTGATATTCCGTCACCATCCAATGTAGCACTAGATGTTGAGGTAATTGTTAACCTCTTATTAACCATAATAGTTGATTCACGACCGTTTGAGTGATAATCGCCTACCAATATTATTTCATCACCAACGCTTGCACCATCAATCTTATTTTGAATATCTTGAAATGTTCGTCCCTCAACAACATAATTTGCTTTTAAAATATTTGCATTATCTTTACCTACCTCCAAAATTTCATCCGTTTGAGAATTTTCTAGTTTATCTTCAATATCTAATTCCATACTTAATCCATCGCTAGTTTCATTTAAATCTACAGCATAAGTATCCTCTAAATTTAGGTCAAATGCTACAAATATTAAACAAATAAATAGCATGGAAATTATGAAATTTTTGCCAATAGCCATCTTTTGAGTTTTATTTAACATTTAATCACCTTTTGAGGACGATTATAACTACTATTAATTAACAAAAGCTATTAACCAGCAATTAAACTTTTTACTTTAGTTAAAACATTAAAAAGAGTATAATATCATCATAAAATTTAAAAAAATAATTTTCCAATTTTTAGAATTAGCTATTTCCTAGCCACCTAACACAACATATTTTATAACAAATATTTTGCCCAAATTTTAAAATTATTTTAATTTTACAAAGTAAAATAAACTTTCTTAAAATCTTGCTAAATTTAACTTAAAATAAAAGATAACCTCCATTAAATCCTCAAAATCATTATTAAACCACACAGTATTTAAATTTTTGTCAAAAAAGCACGGCAATTTCTTATTTAAAAATAATATTATGTTCAAAAACTAAAATAATAAAGTCAGTTTAAAAAAAATATTTTAGCTATAAAAAATAAAATAAAAATACAATAGAAGTTAAGGTAAGAGACATGAGAAAACAAATTGCAATAGTGCTAATGGCGTTATTAATAATTGCGCCAATAATACAAGAGGTATCTGCAACAAGAACTGTTTTTATCACAACAGACGATATTGTAGATCAAGAATTTGACCTAAAGTTAATAAATTCCATTAAGAAATATGTACAAGAGCTAAGCGGAGGGGAACTTCAAGTAGTTGTAGACAATCAAGCATCATCACCCGGAGAAGGGTATAGAGCAATACAGGTAACCAGTGATATAAGCATAACTTTGGCAGCTGCCGACGCTGGAAATTTTTTGCAACTTGCCAACTATAGTGATAATGCAGATAAACAAATTATATTTGTCAATATTGGAGATTATGATTTAGACAACTCCACATTTCTTAGACGGGCCTGGGATGACAATTATACAAATGAAAGCTTTGCCGGTATACGTGCTCCAGGAACATTTCTAAAAAATTCAGGAGTGCAGTACGTGGAACCTGCAAAAGAATTCCCAGACAACTACCATGACGGTATTTTAGATAGGGAAGACGATAAGATGTCCAAACAAATTGCTCAGGAAATTGTAGACATCATTGATAAACATGGCAATGATACACGGATACTGAGTGATGATTTGATTGTGAGCAATCATATTTCGCCAAAAGGAATGGCAAATGCATGTAAAGAATTGGTTAATAGTAATGACACTAAATTTGAAGGAAAATACGGAGCATATACCGCTCCGCAATTACTATATCAAACCAGTGCATACCTTTCAGGCAGCGGAATAGATATTCCTAAAAAATTTGATGCTCCTGAAAATCCGATGGGAATTTCATTTATGGCTAAAGACACATATTCAGTTTATGATTATTTCAAAATGGGTGAAATAGTTAAAGACTATATGGATGAAAATGGTCGCGCTCCAGACTCAATCGAATACGAAGGAGCCCGTATAAGTTATTATGATTTATTGTATAACTTTGCAAAAATAACTCAAAACCATACTGATGGGCAACATATGGACTTTGATAAGGAATATCACTTTGATAAAGTCAACGATTCAATATTACTACACATATTCCCATTTGTGTTGATATTATTCATATTATTTGTTGCATATTTAGGATATAAAAGAATAAGGAGATTTAAATAAAATAAATAATATAATATTATTGTCAAATGAATGATTAGAAGGTAAATTTATGAAAAGATATATTTCAGAATTAATAGGAACAATGGTATTAGTCCTATTCGGATGTGGAAGTGCTGCTATAGCAGGCCAATATTTAGGCAATCTTGGTATTGCAATGGCATTTGGTTTATCTATTGTTGCTATGGCTTATGTTATCGGAGACATCTCAGGATGCCATATCAATCCAGCTGTTTCAATTGGAATGTGGATTGACGGAAGAATGGAAGTGAAAGACCTAATTTTATATATTGTTTTCCAATGTATCGGTGCAATTATCGGTATTGCACTACTTGTAGCAATCATCAACTCTGCCCCATATCTTGGGGGGTACGCTGCAACAGGATTAGGACAAAATGGATTTGGATCTGCATCAAGCGTTGGTCTTAATGTAGTAGGTGCAATAATTGTAGAGATTATCTTAACTTTCGTATTTGTATTCACCGTTCTTGGAGTTACCAAAAAAACAGAAAACGCAACTATTGCAGGTATTGTAATTGGTTTGACCTTAGCGTTTGTGCACATTATGGGAATTCCATTGACCGGTACATCAGTTAACCCTGCACGTAGTTTAGCTCCAGCATTGTTTATGGGTGGACAAGCGTTAAATCAGGTTTGGGTGTTCATCCTAGCCCCAATCGTGGGTGCAGTAATTGCAGGTTTACTATACAAAGTTTTAGCTTCAGAGGATGTTTAAATCCTCTACTTTTTTTCTTTTTAGATTTTGATGCTTCCAACGTAAATATAACCATTTAATTTGTCAAAATCCGTTCTAATTTCAAATTCAAAAGTGTTTTCATTGGCCACATACATATGAGCCAAAGCAATGCCGATGTCAATAGGATTCCACTTTTTAAGAATCTGTCTTTTCAAAACATTTTGTTTGACTCTATAAACATCGAAACCATCCTCTGAATGCTTGAAATACCATGGCTGGGAATTTATGGCAGAAGGTGCAAGTTGCGCAGGTTTTAACCTTTCATCAGCATAATCACTGATTTTATCTAAGCTTTTCCTCTTGAACTTTGAAATGTCTCTTGTAATATCTCCGGATTTTCCAAATGCAATCAGAATTACAAACTCAGAATCTTTATCCCTAACTGAACCCATTCCAACCCAACAGCTGCCAATGCCAATGCTCTGCATGAATAATGATACCTGCTGGAAAACAAAGCCTATATTTTCAAGGTAATTGTCCTTTTTTTCCGAATAGATTGCCAAATAATATGGTGCTCTCCAGGGAATCTTTAAACTTATTTCATTTTTTGTTAAAATCTCATATCTATAACTTATATCATCATTCAAAGGTTTTACATGTTCTATAAAATCATGGATTGGAGTCATGTCTATAGCATCATCAAGATATTTCCTGCAGGATTTTCTAACATAGATTTGTTCTTCTAGATTCATTAAAAATAATTATTGTCATAATCCCTATTAAATTTAAATAATATCTAAAAGATACATTATATATAAGGTGAATATATGAAAATTGTTGTAGCAATTGGAGGATCAATTTTATTAAAAGAATATGATTGCAAGAAATTCCAAGAGTACAGTGCTATTTTAAGAGACTTAACTAAAAACCATGAACTGTTCGTTGTTGTAGGTGGAGGAAAGCCTGCAAGAGAATACATCAGCGTAGTCCGTGATTTGGGTGCTGGAGAAGCGCAATGCGATGACATTGGAATTGAAGTTACAAGAATCAATGCAAAATTAATGTTGTCTGCACTCGGCGATGCGGCATATCAAAGAGTCCCTCATAATTTCCAGGAAGCTTTAGAATTCTCAGCCAGTGGAAAAATCATTGTTATGGGTGGAACTGAACCTGCCCACAGTACAGATGCGGTTTCAGCCATTCTTGCAGAATATGTCAATGCTGATAAATTAATCAACTTGACTTCAGTGGATGGAATGTATACAAAAGATCCGAATAAGTTTGATGATGCTGAACTTGTTCCGGAAATCACGGCAACCGACCTACTTGAATTTTTAAGCGGTAAAGATGTGAAAGCTGGAACTTATGAATTCTTTGACACAACAGCAGTTCAAATGATTAAAAGGTCCAACCTTGAAACTGTCATTACCAATGGTTTTGAACCTGAAAACCTAATTAAAGCAGTTAATGGTGAAAAAATAGGCACTAAAATTATTAACGAATAGGTGGTTAAGTGGATAATCTCATTGACATCGGTTTAAACCTAATGCATAAATCTTTTAGAAAAGACCGTATGGAAATAATTGAAGAAGCCAAAAAAGTCGGAGTAAATCAATTTATCATTACGGGAACCAATGTTCATTCAAGCCAAATTGCATCTGAATATGCATCAAACTATCCTGAAACTCTGTTTTCAACATCAGGAGTACATCCACATGATGCGAAAACATGCAATGGCCATACAATCAATGAATTGGAAAAAATAGCTAAAAGCAAAAGTGTCGTAGCCATTGGAGAATGCGGTCTTGACTACAATAGAAATTTTTCACCTCAAGATTTGCAAAGAAAATGGTTCGAAGCACAAGTTGAATTAGCTGAAAGATTGGATATGCCTTTATTTTTACATGAAAGAGAAGCGCACGACGATTTATATAACATACTCAAAAAATATGATGTCAGCGAAAAATCTGTTGTTCACTGCTTTACTGGAACTAAAAGTGAAGCTCAAAATTATATTGATTTGGGATGCTACATTGGAGTTACTGGATGGATATGCGATATGAAAAGAGGGCGTGACCTGCAAGAAGCAGTGAGCGTGATTCCTCCCGAAAAATTGATGATTGAAACTGATGCACCATTCTTGATACCAAAAAACTTTGATAAAAAACCTAAAAAGAATAGAAATGAACCGAAATATTTACCCCATATCCTCGAAACAATTGCACTTTGCATGGGTCTTGACAAAGAAGACCTTGCAATTCAAGTTACTAAAAATACTAAAGAATTTTTTAAAATATAGGAAGTGAAAAAATGGCAGTAGAACCTCACAAACATTGCCCAATATGTGGAACCCCAATACCTTTAAACGAACTTGTTTGCTCACCAGATTGTCAGAAAGTCTGGGATGCAAGATTAAAACAAAGAAAAAGATCACAAATAATCTTGTATATAGTTATTGCAATCTTCTTAATTATATGGGCAATAATGACATTCATGAAATAGTGATATCCATGATTTTAACCTCGGCAAATACATTGGAAAATAAAAAAATAATTGATTATAAAGGATTGGTTACCGGAGAATCACTTATCGGTGCCAATATTTATAAAGACTTATTTTCGGGAGTTCGTGATGTTGTAGGTGGAAGAACATCAAGATATGAAGAGGAACTTCAAAAGGCAAGAGACATTGCTTTTGAAAGCATGAAAGATAAAGCTGAAGCTTTAGGTGCTAATGCAATTATCGGACTTAAGATCTCTTATGATAATCTCGGCGGCACCATGGGAAACACAATTCTGGTAACTGCCTATGGTACTGCAATTCATTACGAATAACATGAAAATCAGAAATACCGAAATTGATGTCAGACAAAGTTTAAAAGCATTATTCTGTATCGCAGCAGGTACAGGAGTCGGACTTTTAGTTTATGGAATCTTTTTATATTTCCACATAGATATTTATGGATGGAATTTAGGCTTGATTTTCGCCCCATTGGCTGCAGGTTATGTTGAAACAGTTCTTGCAAATAGGATTGTCGGTGACAATATAGGTGCTATAAGTGCATTTATCTTATTCATAGATACGACATTCTACAGTTTTATCTTAAAAAATCCTACATTAGGATTTAATATCATTACTGCCGGGTCAATAATAGTCATTTTACAGGCGGCATTTCCAACATTGATTAATTATATCCTGTTAGTCGTGATAGGGGGAATTCTTTCTTATCCTTTAAATGGCTTGAAAAAATTTGTTAAAAAAATTGAAATTGCTGTTAAAAACAGGTCAATATTATTTTGGGACGGTCCTCCGGCAAGTACGGAAAATGACAAAACCCCATTATTTGATGAAATTGGAAGCAATAATAAACTAAACAATCTTGATTTCTACTTTATGACAAGCACTGATATGATTGATAAAAAATATGAAATTCTTGGAGTTTACTATAGTCAAGTAATCTTAAGAAGAGATACTCATTTAATTCATACAGATCCTGAAGAATCTGAACTCAAGACCCTTAATGAACTTAAAGAAGGAAAGGATGAATGTTTAATAAAGTTATCAGAAAAGATTAAATCAAATGGCGGAAATGGAATTCTAAATTTGGAAATCCAATATTTTCTTGTTGAACTGGGAGGAAACAGCTTTCAGATAAATGCAACTGGAATTGGCATTCATATTGATTAGGATGTATGCTGAAAGCTATACAAATAATCAAGGAAGAATCCCCAACATCTTCAATGCCATATACAATACCACAATGGAAAATACTATTTTTAATTTCTTTTGAGGAACCTTATGTGCAACTTTAGCCCCTATGGATGCCAAAGGAACTGAAAAACAAGCAATTAAAACAAAATTAATAATACTTACATATCCAATTGAATATGGGAATGTACTTACTCCCCAACCGGATACAATATATGATAAAAATCCCCCAATGGCCGTTAGGCTAATAAATATTGAAGAAGTTCCAATTGCTTCAATCAATGAAAATCCTAAAAGCGCTGTTAAAATAGCTATTAAAAATATGCCTCCACCAACCCCTAAAAGACCTGATGAAAATCCGACTAATAAACCAATTATGGCAGTAGAAAGCAGATTAAATGGAATTTTTGCTTCTTCTCTTTCCTTATTGATATCAATAATGTTCTTGATTACTACAAATAACAATAAACATCCAAATACTATTTCCAAAACTCTTGATGGGAGTCCTGAAGCTACAAATCCCCCAATAAAACCACCAATTATTCCAAAAACACCTAATCTGATTCCAGGTTTAATAATCCCATCCATTGTTCGTGTGTGTCTATAAGCACCACTCAAAGATGTTGGAATGATTATAGCCAAACTTGTTCCAAAAGATATAAGAATTGCAAGATTTGGTTCAACTCCAATGTATTTTAAAAGGAAATATTGTAAAGGGACAATTAAGAATCCTCCACCAACACCTAAAAGTCCTGATGCAAAACCTGCACAAATACCAATTAAAATCAAACCTATGAAATATTCTATTGGAAACATAATCATCATTTATTTAAACTATTAATACTTAAATTATTGTTGATGAAAGTTAATAAAACTATCATAATCGGATTGCTATTTATACTTCTTGGAGGAGCAATATTTGTAAGCAACATTTTCAATCCAATCATTAGACCGATTACATACCAGTTTTTAATGGGATCATCTAAAGGAAAGGACATCATATTTTTTGGCCTTTTAGGAGTGTTTTTAATAGCTTCCCAAGTAATCGACAAAGATATTGATACCACCAAATATCTAAAGATTTCAATGGTAATTGGTTTTGCCACATTAGTTTTAGGAATTCTTTTGGAAGTTGTGTTTAGACTGCAGATGGGAATCAAACTAAACACTATTTTTGCATCCATGACAAACACAATGAGTACTACAAGCATTCTGCATACCCACTTGCTAAAGTCCATTTTGGGAGCCGTTATAACTCAAATTATTGGGCCATTCATCCAAAGCGACATCAACACAGGGGTTGGTCTATATCAGTACATTCCCGGCATTAGTTTTTTAGTGATTTTATTGATTCCAATATTGTTTGTAACCCTTATTTTAGCCATTCAAAAACGTCCATGGTTTACAAATTTCCTAATAGCATTCTTTTCAAGCTGTTTGATAATTGGAATCATTGACGGAGGAATGTTTGCAACACCATCCTATGTTGGGCTACTTGGACTTTACTTGGTTTACAGAAACGGGTATTACCTGAATTATATCATAGGAACTGCATTAGGCGATAAAACATTGCTTAGTGAAAATGAAGCAATCCAACCAGTTTACAGAAATCGTGACTTTAGCCAAATTAGATATTTATTTAACCGATTTTTAATTTATTTTGTCGTGATTGCAGTAATCATTTTAAGATTCACAGTAGCTTTTGCAGGAGCCGAACCTGATTATTATACTGTAAATATTGCAAATCCCTCTGATGATATCGATTTTGGTGACATTCCAATGGAAAAAGTTAGCCAAAAAAATAACATTACAACATATCACGTAGATTCAAAATACAATGAAATGGAATTATTGAATGATTTGAAAGTTCCATTAAACAATTCGTGCGAATATTATACAGTAAGCTGGAACGCTTACTCCTATTTGTGAAAAACAGCTATTTTTATTTTTCAATTTTTAATAGAAACTATTATATTTTTTTTAAACTAAATTTTAACTGATGAAGAAAATATATCTTATTTTGCCAATTTTTGCCGGAATTATGTTTGGATCAAGCGGAATATTTGTCCGCACATTAACACAAAATGGAATTGATTCAACTACAGTTCTCTTTTTAAGGTTTTCAATAGCAATTATTCCAATCCTACTAGCCATTTTAGTAACTGATAAAGAATTGTTCAAAATAGATTTATCAGACATCCCCCTATTTTTAGTATGTTCAATATGTATTGTTGGGCTTAATTTATGCTATAATACATCCATGAATAGCATTCCATTATCTCTTGCAGCAGTGTTGTTATCTTTAGCCCCAATTTATGTGCTTATTTTTGCATACATCATATTTGGGGAAAAAATTACTTTAAAAAAGCTAATCTGTATGTTTTTAGCCATTTTTGGATGTCTGCTGATGACTGGAGTTTTGGAAGATGGCCTAACTTCAATACCTCTATTTGGCATTTTTTTAGGCATCGGCGCTGGCCTGTTTTGGGCAATTTATCTTATGGCTTCCAAAAAATCAATTGAAAACGGCAAACACACTTACACCATTTTATTCTATTCAATTATTTTTATTTCAATTGCATTAATTCCATTTACTGATTTTAACCAAATTACAAGTTTTGTTTCAATAAATCCGCCATTAGCAATAATATTTTTGATAATACACTCAATATTCTCATTTGCATTGCCTTATATCCTGTCAACAGTGAGTTTGAACTATATGGATTCAGGCGTTTCATCAATATTACTATCGGGTTCGGAACCTCTTGCAGCATTATTTTTTGGATTGGCACTATACTCCGAAATTCCAACGATTTTAATGTTTTTCGGATTTGTATTATCAATAACTGCCATGATGTTGTTAAGTAGAACAAACAGTTAATGAAATATATTTCACACGAAATTCATGAAATCACTAAAAAAATAACCAAAGTATTTATTACAAAGTTCCATTAAAATCAATAATAACTAGTTAAATGGAGGTAAGAATATGGCAAATGCTACTCTTGCAGCAATATTATCCTTTATTATTCCAGGTTTAGGTCAAGCTTATGCCGGAGACATTAAAAAAGGTGCAATATATTTAGTGATTGCAATAGTAATTTGGATTATTGCATCATTAATATTTAGACATTGGGTTGTTTGGATAATCGATGTACTTTATGCTTTATTTGCAGCTTACGATGCATATCAAATGGCACAATAAGGTTAAATTATTCATTTAACCATTATTTCTTTTTTTACAAAAACTTATTTATTTTAAAATTAAATCTTAACATATGATTTTAAGCATTATCATACCTACATATAACGAAGAGGAATATCTCCCAATTCTTTTAGAAAGTATTAAAAAACAGGACTTTACTGATTATGAAGTTATTGTAGCTGATGCTAACTCAACTGACAAAACCCGTGAAATAGCTAAAGAGTATGGCTGCATTGTCGTTGATGGAGGTATGCCTGCTGTGGGTAGGAATAATGGTGCTCGTGTGGCTAATGGAGAATATTTGCTATTTTTAGACTCTGATTTAGAACTTACCGATGATTACCTGAGAGACGTTTTATACGAATTCAGAATGGAAAGGCTTGGAATAGCCATTACCCAAATGTTACCGATGTCAAATAAAGTAGAGGATAAACTGTTCCATGATTTTGCAAATTACTTTATGATTGGCGTTGAAAAAATCAAGCCTCATGGTGCGGGCTGTTATGGAATAATCTCACGAAAAGAACTGCATGATGAATGCGGCGGTTTTGATGAATCATTAACATATGGTGAAGATACAGACTATATTGAAAGACTTGCTAAAAAGGAAAGATTCAAAGTACTGAGAAATGCCAAAATTGGCGTTTCAACAAGAAGACTTGAAGAAGAAGGAATAACCACATTAATCAAACAATATGGAAAAAGTACAGTTAATGACTTTTTAGGAAAAAGAACCGATGCCGACGAAATAAACTATGACTTTAATCATGGCCATGAAAAAATTACACAATCAAGATTATCTCGCTTGGAAAAGAACGTTGAGCGAATAAATAAAATTAAAGGAAGCTATGATGAATCTCTTCAAAAAATCAACGACAGTCAAGCCAAAATAAAATCAAGCCGATGTCATCGCGACAAAAAAATCGTGTTTTATTGTGTCTGCGGTGAAGGAATGGGCCATGCAATAAGAACCGGAGTTATTGTAGATAGGATTAAAGAGAAATATGATGTTCACATATTCTCAAGCGACAGGGCATATGAGTATCTGAACTCCAAGTTCGACAACGTTTATGAAATCGGCGGATTTAATACAGTTTACATCAACAATAAAGTAAATGACCTTAAGACATTAGCGGATGTCATAAAAAGAAATCCCACTAATATCAAGGTAGGATATGAGAATTTGTATAAAAAAGCAAGACAACTGCATCCAGATGTTATTGTAACTGATTTTGAAATATATGCAACAATGCTCTCTAAAATCCGCAATATTCCCTTAATAAGCTTAGACAATATTCATATGATTACCCAGACAAAAATAGACTATCCAAAAGACCATTTTGCCGAAATGATTAAGGCGAAAGGAGTCATCAAGACATATGTCGTGAAGCCGAAGTTCCACATATTGACAAGCTTCTTTTATCCGAAAGTTAGGTCCGGAAAGCATGCTGTAATATATCCCCCAATCATACGTGAAGATATCCTGAAATTAAAACCGACTACAGGAAATCATATTATAGTCTATCAGACAAGTCGAGAAAGCGAAAAACTAGTTCACAGACTCAAGGCCCTTAAGGATGAGAAATTCATTGTATACGGATTCAATAAGGATGAGATTGACGGCAACCTATGCTATAAGCATTTCAATGAGGATGAATTCTACGATGATTTGGCTTCATCAAAAGCCGTAATCTGCAATGGAGGATTTACATTTATATCTGAGGCAATTCACCTTAAAAAACCAATTTATTCAGTCCCAGCCATAGGGAACTTTGAGCAAACTTTAAATGGATTCTATGTTCAAAAATTAGGTTACGGAGAATATCACAAAGTCATGAGCGCTCAAAGAGTGGACAATTTCTTGAAAAATCTTCCAAAATATCAGCAAAGACTTGCTAAAGTCAAAAAAACAAATAATGATGGAATTATCCATGAATTAATTTACAGAATTGAAAAATATTCAAAATTAAATTAAAAAAAGGCTTTGTAGAAATCCTATTTTGATTTTCGCAAAAATTTTTTAAAAATCTATTTTTATTTCAATTTTTACTTAAAATATCTTGAAAAACTCTGGTTATTATTTATTCAGATTTACGCTTGAAATTGCACATCGATTAGAAAAAATAAGAAATATATAATTATATATAGTAAAATGTAGAATCAATATTTAGCGTAATAAAAAGAATATTCAACGGAACAAATAGAAGCAGAAGCCTACAATTATCAAACAATGAAACAAAACTCAAAAATACAATCTACAACATTTACAAATCAACTCAAATTCAATGAAAATTAGGATTTCTACAAAGCCTTTAAAAAAAAAAGTATAGTAAGTGCAACTATAAAGTTACACCCATTTCTAATTGTTCAGTTAATTCTTTGTACCTATTACGGATGGTTACTTCAGTTACACCTGCAATATCTGCAACATCCCTTTGTGTTTTTCTCTCACCGAGTAAAACTGATGCAATATATAATGCAGCCGCAGCCACTCCTGTAGGGCCTCTTCCTGAAGTTAAACCTTTTTCCATAGCTTTTTCAATAATTTCAATAGCTTTGGATTGTGCTTCACCAGAAAGTCCAAGTTCGGATGCAAATCTTGGAACATAATCCACTGGAGAGGTTGGTGGTAACTTAATATTCAATTCACGGGTTAAGAATCTGTAAGTACGTCCCACTTCTTTTTTGGTAACTCTTGATACTTCAGCGATTTCATCCAAGGTACGTGGTACATTACAACGTCTACATGCAGCATAAAGTGAAGCTGCCACTACCCCTTCAATACTTCTTCCCCTGATTAATTTATTGTCTACTGCACTTCTGTAAACTACAGATGCAGCTTCCCTTACAGATCTTGGAAGACCCAATCTTGAAGAGTCACGATCAAGTTCACTTAAAGCGAATGCCAAGTTTCTTTCAGTAGCACCGGAGATTCTGATTTTCCTTTGCCATTTTCTTAATCTGTACCATTGAGCACGGTTTCTTGCAGGAATATCACGACCGTAGATATCTTTGTTTCTCCAGTCGATCATGGTACTTAAACCTTTATCGTGAATTGTATACGTAATTGGAGCTCCAACTCTTGTACGTTTATCTCTTTGTTCATGGTCGAATGCTCTCCATTCAGGACCCATATCTACGAGATTTTCATCAATAACCAAACCACAACGAGCACATACTACTTCTGCTCTTTCATAATCACCAATTAATTCTTCAGAACCACATTCAGGACAAACAGTTTGTTTGTTATCATCAAAAACTTTATCCTGTACCGGTTCTCCTCTGGTTCTCCTACGTCTTCTTGCCGGAGTTTCTGTCATTTCTTGTGTCGTGCTTTCATCCTCCTTTTTTTAGGTTTTTTGGATTTTGGTTTTGATACAAATAGTTTTTCACCATAATTTTTTGCAATTCTATCCCTATCTGCTGATTTAAATAAACGAATAGAGATGTATGGTTGTTTTGTTGGTCCAAAAACATAACTGACCTTCCCAATCTTATTTTTGTTACTGTCAAAAACAATTCCACCTGCAGTTGGTGTTTTAGAAGATCTAGCTATTAATTTACCAGAATTTGCAATATGTAAACTATTTCCTAAAAATTTCATATAATCAAACTTAAAATCAAATCTGTATCATTTATATATTATGAAAAAGAAGTATATAAATATATAGGTAACATTTATATATTAATATTGTTTCTTATTTAAATGTTTTACTATTTTTATCCAGCCCTACAATTTGAGCAAGAGTAATTCCTTCACCCAACATGTCCACAATACTTGATTCTTTTATCTTAACTGCTAATGCGGAAATCATGACTTTGCCGAATAGCTCTTTAGGAATAACAACAATTCCACTTTCATCTCCAAAGAAAAAATCCCCTGGATTAATCTCATTTCCTTCAATCTCAATTGGCTGGTTTAATTGGCCAAGTCCAAGTGCAAGACCTGCATTTGGAACAAAATTTGATGCGAAAACTGGATAATCCATATATAAAAGGGCATCCAAATCACGGACAGATCCATATACTACGGTTGCCTTTATGCCATTTTCCTTAGCGCAAGTTGATGCAAGTTCACCCCAAATTGCTTTATCATCACTGTCGACTTTAAAGAATAAAACATCACCGGATGATGCGGAGTCAATTGCCATGGCAGATGTTCCCCAATCGTCACAAGTAGTTTCAGCAGTATAGATGCTTCCCCAGACTTTTTGGTTATTTATTGGTTTTATGGATTTAATGTTTCCAGAACGATGAGAAATTCCATTGAATGCATCTGAAAGCTGGCAAGCTGAAATATTTTCAAGCAAGGATATTAAATTAATGTGTTTTTCATAGTTATCACCATTAAAATTTAAATCTTCAATTGTAACATCATCTAAATTAATATCTTCAACATTAACTCTTTTTTTTAAATTTTTATTCTTATTTAAAATATCTTTTGGAGTTACACTCATTAGCTCACCGTTTCCTCTTTGTATAATAATATTATATAACCATATGTTAAAAAATTTTTGAATTATAACATATTTTATATATTAGTTTTACCATAATAATTATTGTAGTATTTAAAAAAATACTTGATTATTATATGCTCATAAGAGTTTATTTACATTATTCATTATTATAATTATTATTAATTAATTCAAAGACAGGAGAAAAATCATTTATTAAGGAATCAAAGATTGGCGAGTTTTATATATTTCAATTAAAAGATTAAACGTGGGAATTAGTAAAACCTTAATAGAAATGACACTCCAAATGTATTGGCTCTTTTTTTAGTGTATAATAGGTAAAAATATGTTTATCGTATAATTTATGAAGTTAATTGCCTAAAAATAATTTAAATTTTTAGTTATTGCATAAATTATCCCGATTAAATTAAGCTTAGGAGGCTTAAAAATGGGAAAAGGTGAAGAATTAACTACAACAAAATATTTAATTCATGCCCAAATTACAGCCAACGGTATTGTTGAAAAACCTGATGTTGTTGGTGCGGTATTCGGGCAAACTGAAGGTTTACTTAGTAATGATTTAGACTTAAGAGAACTTCAAAGAACTGGAAGAATTGGAAGAATACAAGTTAATATTCACTCCAATAGCGGAAGAGCTAAAGGAGAAATTGTAATTCCATCCAGTTTAGACAGAGTTGAAACCGCCATACTCGCAGCATCTCTTGAAACCATCAATCGTGTTGGACCTTGTGAAGCCGAAATCCAAACTTTAAAAGTTGAAGATGTAAGGGCTGTTAAAAGAGAACAAGTAGTAAACCGTGCAAAAGAAATCTACAAAAACATGGTTGAAAGTGTTGGTCCGGCCAGTATGAAAATGATTGAAGAAGTAAGAGAAGCTATGAGAGTTCATGAAATCTCTGAATACGGAGATGATCGCTTACCAGCAGGTCCAAGCATCCACACTTCCGATGCTATTATCGTTGTTGAAGGACGTAGCGATGTTTTAAACTTGCTTAAATATGGCATTAAAAATACTGTTGCTGTTGAAGGGGTAAGCGTCCCTCAATCAATAGGCGAGTTAAGTAAAAAAAGAACAACAACTGCATTTGTAGATGGTGATAGAGGCGGAGAACTCATCTTAAAAGAACTCTTACAAATCGGAGAAGTTGATTATATTACTCGTGCTCCAAAAGGAAAAGAAGTGGAAGACCTAGAAAAAGACGAAGTCTTAGTAGCGCTCAGAGATAAAGTTCCTACAGCACAATTCTTAGCTAATCACAACATTATAAATGAGTCTAACAACAGTCATAAAAAAGACAATAATAAAAGATACCAAAATAGAAATTCCAGAAAACATCAAAAATTCACTCCTCGTGAAGAAGTAGTTGTTGAAGAACCGGTTGTTGAAGATGACGAAGTTAGCTTAATGAAAGATATGCTAAAAGAATTTGAAGGAACTGGTAGTGGAGCTATTTTAGATGAAGCATTGAATATGACAAAAGAAGTAGAAGTTGAAAATCTCTATGAAGAAATCAAAAACATAGATGGAACTGCTGACAGCGTTATATTTGATGGAGTAATCTCTCAAAGACTAGTTGATGTAGCTTCCGAAAAAGGAATTAAAAAATTAGTCGCGTTCAAATCAATGAACATAGTTAAAAAACCACATGAAGTGAAAATAATAACTATTGACTAAAATATCTATTTAAGGAAATAGAATTATCTATTTCCACACTTTCTTATTTTAAAACACCATAAAAACTATTTTTAACACTATCAAATGCAATATGCACTAATTATTACAATTATATTTAAAAGAGCAAATATACTAATTTTTACAAAAATAATATATAATATAATTAACATAAGTTAAATAGGATTAAAAAATGGAGGGAAAAAATGAATATTAATATTGATAATTATTATAGTACTAGAAAAAGTGTCTTTGAAAGAATTCAAGATGCTAGTACAGCTACTAAAATCCTTATGTCCTTAATGATGGCATGTTTTACAGGTATTATGGCTCAAATCATTATTCCACTCCCGTGGACACCAGTGCCTATTACAGCACAAACTTTTGCAGTATTGTGCTCTGGCTTATTCTTAGGTAAAAAATATGGATGTTTAAGCCAAATTTTATATATTGTCTTAGGTATTGCATTTATTCCTTGGTTTGGAGGAATGACTGGTGGAATTGAAACATTTTTAGGATCAACATGCGGATTCTTTATTGGGTTTGTTATTGCATCTTACTTTATTGGAGCAATTACCGAAAAATATGCTAAAGCACGTAATTTCACAAAAATGGCAATTGTAATCGGTATTGCAAACTTTGGATTAATTTACATTCCAGGTCTTATAGGATTAGCAGTATGGTACAGTTTAACACAAGGCGCAACTTTAGGAGTTGTTGATTTATTAATGATGGGACTTGTTCCATTCATTGCTGGAGATATTGTTAAAGTCTTAGGTGCTGCTTCAGTATCAAAAGTATTCTTACCTAAAGACTAAAACCTTTTTTCTTTTTTTATTTATTGATTGATAATATGAAACTTATTTTAAGAGGACATCATTTATTGTGCCTTCAAGGTTTTCAGGGTTACGGTTATGATAAAGATTTTGTTGAAAACATGACTGAAATTAACAAAATGAGAAAATTAGTTAACACAACTGTTTCACTTACTGATTCACCGGATGACATTTGTAAAGCTTGTCCAAATTTAAAAGAGGGTTTATGCGAAAACCAAAGGCAGAATGAAAATATTAAATCAATGGACATGGAAGTATTATCAAAACTTGACCCTACAAAAGAGTATAATGCCCTAAATTTATTCAAAGAAGTGGAAACAATTTTTAATTCAAAAGAAAGTCTATCTAAAATATGTTCTAAATGTATGTGGCATAAAGAATGTTTATTTTATCAAAATCGTTGAAACCGATACTTTTAAATACTACATAATAAAGATATATTAAATGTTGTAATACAACATATAGTCCCGTAGGGTAGTGGTAATCCTTCTAGGCTTTGGACCCGGAGACGGCGGTTCGACTCCGCTCGGGACTATTCTAATTAACTATTTTTATTGATATTTTATGGAAAAGCTATTACTTATTGGAATTGATACAAGAAGTATGCTTAATAGTGCATTAAAACTAGATTACACCATATTCTCAACAAGTTACTTTTCAACTTCAGATACACCCATCATTGAAAATCAGAAAATTATCTTAAAAGAAGAAAGTGATGTTAGCTGCGGAAGTTTTGAAGATAATTTCGATAGCAAACATCTCTTAGAAATATCCGCTGATTATATTGATGAGGTTGACTACATCATCCCAATATCTGGAGTTTCACCGTCTGATTTTTCAAGACATGACAAAAAAAAGATTTTAGGAACATGCGACGTAGAAAATATTGAGAATAAATACAAGTTTTACAAAAAGATTAAAAACAAATTTCAAATTCCCAAGACTTTTAATATAAATGATATAGATGAAGCATTTGAAATTAATAAAAGTTACCCTGACACTAAATTTATTTTAAAACCTCTTAAAGGAAGTGGAGGGTATGACATAAATCTTTTAGATAATGATATGAATATTGAATTTAATGATGGTGAGTTTATTCTCCAAGAATACATCACCGGGATAAATCTGAGTTCATCAATTCTTGCAAATAAAAAAGATGCAAAAACAATAATGACCTCACGATTATTAACAATGCATGATTTTGAAAAAAATAATAGTTTCATATATGTCGGAAATATTTTACCCCTAACTAAAGAATCAATCATGAGCAATGAGAAAAACGTTGATGAAATAAAAAATCAGATGATAGATACATCACAGAATCTTTCAAAAGAATTTAACTTATTTGGGTCCAATGGGGTGGATTATATCTATAATGAAGACGGATTATATGTAATTGAAATAAATCCCAGAATTCAAGGAACATTTGAATGTGTTGAAATGTCACTTGGAATAAATATGCTTGATGCGCATATCAAAGCTTGTTTCGGTGAAATTATAGAAGTTCCAAAAGCGAAATATTATTCATATAAAAAAATTATTTACTCACCAACTAAAATGAGATATGAAAATCTGGGGTTAAACAATATTTATGACCTGCCCCACATAGGATCCATAACTGAAAAATCACAACCATTACTAACAATTATTGACAAGGATAGCGATTTTGAAAAATTATATAAAAAAGTAGAATTAACTAGTGAAAAAGTTAATGAAGTAGCTAGAAGAAACCAACTAGGTGAATGATAAATAATATCACTCCAATTGTTATCATAAAAGTGGTAGCAATCATGGCATATGTTATCCACATAAATACACGGGCTTTATTGTCAGGGTCTTTCATAAATTGGTCAATTGGATTTCTTTTCATTTTTAACACCGTTTTCGACAATTCTAGTAAAAAAATTTTTTTACAATAACTTAATAAAATAAACTCATTTTAAAAATAAAATCTTAAATAAATTTTAATTAAAAAAATAATAAAAAATAGAAGAAAATGAGAAGTATTAAGAAAAATTTAAGCTTCTGCATTTTCAGCTGCTTCAGCCGCAGCAGCAGCTTTTTCATTCTTCTCAATAGTAGATCTAATCATTTTCAATCTAACGAAGTTTTCCCTTTCCATTTCTTGGAGTCTCATATCAATATACTTTTCAGTATTTTGGAATCTAGGAATCATAATATGTTCTAAAGCATTTACCCTACGTTTAGTAGCTTCAATCTCCTCAGCAAGCAGGAAAATAGTTTTTTCTACTTCACCAAGCTCGATTAAATACTTAAGTGATTCCTCATATTTCTTAGCAGCTTCGTCTAATTGGATAGTAGTATCAGAGAAACCGTAACCTCTGTCAATAATGGACCTTTCTTCCATTTTTACATTAGTTACAGGTACTGCAACACCCATAACGCTTCTTGATGTGATTTCTACATCAATAGATTCTTTAACTGATAAGGCTGCTTTCCTTACAGCCAAATCACCCATAGCAATCTGAGCTTCAATTAAAGCATCATTTGCTTCATTTAGACTAGTTTCTGCATTTTCACGAATACCTTTGACACGATCCAAGATATCAAAAAACTCTTTAATTAAAGCATCCCTTTTCTCTTTAAGTAAACCATGCCCTTTAACAGCAAGTTTAGTTCTGTTTTTAAGAGATAATAATTCCATACGAGTTGGATTAATTCCATCTATAATATCTTGTGCCATTTAATCACCTACATTACTGTAATGAGATTAGTCATCTTTTGGAAGGTATTGTGCAACAAATTCTTCTTTAACCCTTTTGAGTTCAGCTTTAGGTAAGATTTTGAGTAAACTCCAACCAAGATCTAAAGTTTCGAAGATTGTTCTGTCTTCATCTTTACTTTGAGTAATGAATTGATCTTCAAATGCTTGAGCGAATTCTAAGAATTTTTGATCCCTTTCAGTAAGTGCTTCTTCCCCTACAACCGCTACTAAGTCTCTTAATTCACGACCTTCAGCATATGCGGAATAAAGTTGGTCAGATACACCACTGTGGTCATCCCTAGTTTTGTCTCCACCGATACCACCACTCATCAAACGAGAAAGTGAAGGAAGTACATCTACAGGTGGGTAAATACCTTTCCTGGAAATTTC
>JAZUAV010000062.1:0-6206 GCA_045638165.1 Methanobrevibacter sp. | reverse complement strand
GTTGAATCTAATTCGTTACTTTCTTGCAAATAAATCTCCTCCTATTCCTAATTGTATTATAAAATATAAACTTCATTAATAATAAATATTGTTGAAGTGTGACTTTGTGCAAAAACACATAATGTTTTGTTTGAATCTTTTAAATTGGAAACATTAGACCTCCCAATAGAGTTATAATTGAAAGTAATATATTATTTCATTACCTTTTCAAATCTAAACATTTCCTCATCCATCATTGGATGGTCTTTATCCCAATCAAGTTCAGGATTCTTTTCATTTAAAAATTCCACTATATGGAAACCTAATTTGTTTACGTAAAAATGGATATTTCTTTTATCAAAGTATGGTGTGCAGGTTTCCCATATTTTTGTATTTGGATATAAAGTTTCTATTTCTCCCCATATCTTTTGTCCGATGCCTTTGTTTTGACTGGATGTGCTTACGAATAAGAAATCCAAGTGGTTGTGTTGGGTTTTTTCATTTGTTTCAACAATCACTCCCCCTAAAATGGAATCATCATTTTTCATTACATATGCATTGCCGTTTTCTTTTTTCAAGCATTCATCAATGTCTTTTTCGGGCAAGATTAATTCTTCACATTTACCATAAACATTTTCATAGCCATATTGGAATGATTCTTGCAGCAACATTTTAAATTTAGACAGATCTTCATCTTGCAATTCAATTAGTTCCATAATAATTTATATGATGCACTACTTTCAAATAGTTTTCATTGAAATACCCGACAATAATAGTGATGTGGTAAAAAGAAGTTTCTGAGGCCAAATATTGATTCTCTAAATTATTTTAATTTTTTTCGCTAAAAATATTTATGAAAAATAAGAAAGTAATAAAATAAGAAAAAATTATCCCCGAGGAAATAAGATGAAAAACTATTCATGTGCCGATTGCAGAATTATAAACTGCAAACACCAAGACCTGCAATATCCTAAATTCTGCCCAACAAAAGAATTGACAAGTGATGAAATACAAGAAATTGAAAAACTGTACAATGAAGACAACAACAAGGAAATATCGCGAATATCCGCAGAAATAGAAGATGAATTCTACTGCAAATACACAAGAGTGGAAGAAATCATGGAATTTGCCAAAAGACTAAAAATGAATAAAATAGGACTAGCCGCATGTGTGGGACTAATGGAAGAGAGCAGAACTTTCGCAGAAATTCTGGCAAAACACGACTTTGAAGTTTATTCTGTAGCATGTAAAGTAGGGGCAATGAAAAAAATAGAGATAACCGGGCTTGATGAAGAAAAAACAGCCTTGACTGGAAATGTAATGTGCAACCCAATACTCCAGGCGAAAATACTGAACAAGGAAAAAACAGACCTTAACGTGATAATTGGATTATGTGTAGGGCATGACAGCCTATTTTATAAATACTCAGATGCTCTGTGCACAACACTTGTAACGAAAGACAAAGTGCTTGCACACAATCCTGTAGGGGCATTATACCAAACAAACACATATTATAAAAAGCTAATGAATGATTAGTAAATGTTTAATTATTAAAAAATTGATAAAAAAAGAATTGATTTAAATTTCAATCAATTGTGATGCATTCGTTAGGACAAAGATCCACACAGGTTTCGCAGTAGCTGCATTCATCCGGTTCATTGATGGTCAATTCACCCTCTTTAAGAATCAGGACTTCCATAGGGCAGACATCTGTGCAGTCTCCACAGTTATCACATTTGTTGGTGTCTATTTTAATGTCAGCCATTTTTAACCTCCAAAATAATGAAAAATGAGTATGTTTTTTAGCATACTCTATGTCCGCAACATTTTTCAGGGTCATGTGGGATATTTGGGTCATGATGGTCAGGGTATGGTTTTCCACAAGTTAACGGCCCTCTTCCACGTGCAGATCCGCAGCATCCTCCCATTCTTTTGTTGTGATTTAGTATTGAATCAATATCCAAATCTTTTACTTCACCAACATATTCAATGGTTGTGCTGTGACATTTTGGACACATTTCGTGTTCGCCATTCAAGGTTATCCAATTGAAACCGCATTCTTTACAGACATATTCTAAATTATCAGCCATTTAAATCATCTCCATCTTTTAAATATTGCATAATCCTCTTCCCTGAAGTGGTGAACCACATTCAGGGCATGTTTTGGTTCTGCATGGAACTCCCCTGATTTTTGGTTCTGTGTAACCGCAATTAGGGCAACTGCATGTGTCATTTGACATTTGTTTTCTTCTGTTATTTGCGTTTAATTTACGAATGTTTGTTGATTTGCAGTCAGGACATTCTTCATATTCCTTTTCTGGATTTGACCATTGAAACCCACAATCTTCGCACAAATATTTATTTGGATCAATCATCGTATCACCTTTGACAATAACTATTGGTCTGCCTTCAATTAGAGATGTAGCGAGCTTATTTCTTGCAGAATTTAGAATCCTGTGAAATGTTGATTGTGAAATCCCCATGAACTCAGCAGATTCCGTTTGCTTAATATCATGATAATCTTTAAATCTGATTGCTTCGAACTCATCCACAGACAGTTCGATGGGATTTAGATTTTTTTTCAACTCATGCCTATGACATGTAACCACTCTTCTCATTCTCTTAGGCCTTACCATAACTCTCCCCCAAAATGTGTCTTCAGGTATTATGAATATATATTCATAACTATTATATAAATATTACTCCTCACCCCATATAAAGTCAATATACTGAAAAAAAACTATACAAAATATAAATACCTGCTAAAAAAGACAAAATTAATTCCTTAAAAAAAGACTTATTTTTTAAAAATGTGAACATATTGCTCCTAATAAAATAATAAAATAAGTAATATTAAGTTAATAAAGAAAAAACTCAATATTAATCGTTAATAAGTCAAATAATGCTCAAATTATTTACAATGGATTTTGCCCGTATACTATACAAAATATTTACTACTTTTAGCTCTCTAATTATAATATAAAACAAAGAAGTATATATTTTTATTACTTTTAAATTTACCCGATATTTCAAAAATTTTATTACTTGTTTTATATAAAAAATATAATAAATAATATAATGAGAATATTACTGGAAATAATGAAATCTTTTTTTTGATAATGTTTTTGAAATGGGATAATTCTTTCAATGCAAACATATTAAAACTCCCATGTCTTTTTATTTCGTTTAAATATTTTTTCATTATTTTTTATTCCCATTATCTGAAATCCGGATTTTTGAAATATGTTTTTCACCTAATATTATTCATTTTTTGTGAATAAAAATTCACATTTTAGCAAAGTTTAAATAGTCCAAAATCATTGTTTTTATTATAGGCAAATGTGAAAATATTTGCATTCACAATAAAATTTCTTTGAAGTTAATTTTTTAAATTTGATTGATGGAGAGGATTTTCAATGGCGCGGAGCGATAAAACTTTGGAAGACATTTTGAATATTATTTTTTATGATAAACCGTCAACTCAAGATGAAATTGCCGAAAAATTAAAGATTAGTCGAAGATATGTTACTCAATTGCTTAAACCATTAATTGAAGAAGACATTGTCAAAAGGGCTTATGTCATCGATTTGAATAAATATGATGAAATTTATGGCTCTTCAGACCCTATCTTCAATATCAAACAGCATTCCGCATTTTTTTTAATTGAAAACATGCTAAGCAGCATGAGCGAGCATGTTAAAGAACAGGTCCAAATGTCTTTCGATGCCATTTTAACTAATGATAAGGACTTGGCAGAACAAGCTTTAAAACTGGATTTTACCACAAATAATATGTATGAAAAAGTTCGCGCATCTGTTGAAACTGTCGTTGATGTTGATCCCCATTCCAAACTTTCCAAGATTTTATTGTTCAGCGAAGCGGCATACAATTATGAACGCATTGGAGATTATTCAGGCCATATTGCCAAATTTGTCATTAATGAGAAGACTGCCGTAGACGATGAACTTTTAGATATATTAAAAAAAATGCATAAATATGCACAAAAATCTATTTCATATGCAACTGATGCTTTTATTAATGGGAATATTGACTCACGTGGAAATTTGATGGATACAGAAGAAAAAATTCATGAAACTCAACAAAAAGCCATGAATCTCATTGCCAACCAAATGGTTGAAACTTCTTTTGAGGATATTGAAATGTCCAATTATTATATTTACATATCCCGTGTAGTGAAATCATTCGAAAGAATGGGCGATATCTCAGTGGAAATTATGGATTTGGCTGCTGAATTCCATAAGGATATTCCAAGGCCAACAACTCCACGTTCATTTAGAGAAAAAATTTAAAAAGACAATGCCAAATTTCTTCTCAGGAGGAGATCTTATATCAAATAATAAACCGCAAGAAACGTTTAGGGGAAAAACTGACAGGGCTATTAAGAAACGACCCCCATGGAAGGAATACAACCTGCATATAGTTTGTTTTGTTCTGGTTGCCATTTCAATGGCCATTGGAGTTAAAGAGATTAGAATCACTGATACCATAAGTGTTTTATTATTGCCTTTAATATATGCCCTAATCATGGGTTTGGCTCTTTTTTTAGCAAAACCTATAAAATTTATAGGTAAAAAGCAATCAAAGGTAGCTGAAGGAGCAATGGTTTTATTTATAGGAGTTTTAATTGCTAAATTAGCTATTTCGAGCGGACAATCCATTGATATTATTTTTAATGTCGGCCCCGCCTTGATTTTACAACTTTTGGGGGATTTGGGCACTCTTATAGCATTGCCCGTTGCTTTGCTTTTAGGATTTAGAAGAGAAGTAATCGGTATGGCAAGTTCCATTTGCCGCGAACCTAACTTGGGAGTCATTATCGACAAGTATGGTTTCAAATCCCCTGAGACAAGGGGAGTTTTAGCCATTTTTGTTATAGGATCCATTATCGGCACTCCTTTTATCAGCTTTTTTTCAAGCATATGCATTTCGCTCATACCTTACCATCCATATGCCTTTGCAATGGCTTCAGGTATAGGAAGCGCAAGCATGAATGCTGCAGCATTGGTTCCATTGGTGCATATGTACCCTGCCATGGCTACCCAATTGGAGGCCTTTGCAGGATGCAGTAACATTCTTTCATTTTGTTTAGGCATTTACATGTGCATATTCATTTCCCTGCCTCTTGCAGAAAAATTGTATAAATGGTTATCTCCAATCATAGGTAAAGGTGAGGGGAGAACCATTGATGACGAATATGCTATTGAAGGAGTAAAAGATGATAAATATGCTACTTCTGAGGATTTAAGTTCTGGTAAGATTGAAAGATGGGTCACTTTCCTCGTACTTTTCTCAATCATCGTCACAGTTGGAAATTTCATAGGTTACCATACCCCTTTGCTTGATGTGTTCATCGGAATGCTAATCATTTCAATTATTACCCTTATCGGAATGTGCCTTGAGAGGATAATTCCATGGGATATCCCATCAATCATTTATATAAGTTTACTTGGTATTTTTTTAGCCATTCCTGGAGTTCCAACTTCAGACATTATAATAACTTATGTCTCTCAAATTGAGTTAACTACAATCTGCACTGCATTTTTAGCATATGTCGGTATTGCAATCGGTAACGATTGGGAGGAATTTAAAAAGATTGGTTGGAAAGGAATCATTATAGCAATAATCGTAATTTCCGGAACTTACCTCGGTTCTGCAAGTATTGCAAATCTGGTCTTATTTGTAACAGGCATGATTTAACAAATCTATTTTTCATTATTTATATCATGTTAGTTTTCTATTATGCGAAATAGTAATATAATTTTTATATAATATATATAATTATGTATTTATTTTTACATTATCATTAATTTTTCTACAAGAGTTAGAATATTCCATTAAAAAACTTACAGTTCATAAAAATCATTTTTTTCATATTCCATCCACATTAATTTTATTACTTATTTTATATAAGGCTTTGTAGAAATCCTCATTTTTATTGAATTTGAGTTGATCGATAGATGTTGTAGATTGTATTTTTGAGTTTTGTTTCTTTATTTGATAATTGTAGGCTTCTGCTTCGGTTTGTTCCGTTGAATATTCTTTTTATTACACTAAATATTGATTCAACGTTGTTTCTTCTTGAATAAATTTCTTGGTTGAATCGATTTTTGCTTTTTAATCGATAATATCCTGTTTTTGCTCTGGTTTTTAGTGGTATTTGATCTTCTGCTTTTGCTTCTTCGTTTATGCATTTTCTGATGGGTTCT
>JAZUAV010000061.1:0-8172 GCA_045638165.1 Methanobrevibacter sp. | reverse complement strand
TGTATTGCACTTATAATTGAATATAAATCCATTTTATTCTCTTTAATGAGATTAAATAGTCTTATTAGGTTGTAGGATGCTACAATTGTGAACATTAGATTCTGTACTCTTTTTAAGCCAATTATGGGAATGTAATCGTAGTGATAAATTCTTTTGAAAGTTCCGTTGTGTGCTTCTACTGTCTTTGAGCGTAGTTTATAGTCTTTTATTCCGTCTTTAGTGGACATTAATCGTTCTACGTTGTATGTAACTTCGTGAACGTATCTTGTTATTGTTCTGTGGTTGGTTGTGTAGCAGATTCCTTTGTATTTGCAATTTTTGCAGGCTTGATAGTTTGAATAGACTAATTTGATTTTATTTCCCCCTCCTTTTTCTTGTGGAGCACGATATGATCCATCAAGGGTTAATTCTTCATTATTTGGACAAATGAAAACATTTTTATATTCATCAAAAACAAAATAATCTATAGCAAATGGATTGTCAGGTAGATTACCTGAATTCTCTCTATTTTGCTGTTTTGTTGGAATTAAAGCAGTTACTCCTAATGAATCTAGATAATTCAAATTTGCTAGTGTTGAATAGATTGTATCCGCGCTAATTTTTTGGGGTTTAATTTGTAAATTAACGAGGATTTGATTCATTAATGCAGGAATTTGATAGTGATCCGTGGGATTTTGAACTGCATTAACTCCACATATTAACTTCGATTTCGTATCAGTGCCCAACTGAATGTTAAATGAAAATTTAGGATATTTCTGACCATTATCTTTAGTTTTCATGAGTCGAGCATCATAATCGTTTAAAGCAAGCGACACCTGGCCAGAATAATCCAACAAATGTCGCCAATAAAAAAGAATATCAACTTTTTCTTCATCCGATTTTGATTTATCCTCTAAAAATTTTCGTGCTGTTCTTCTAAGCTTTTTTATTTCTTCTTTTGACAATTCTTCAACCATATAATGCTTTATTAATAAACTAATGTCTTTTTCTTTAATTATATTGAAAGGCGAATTGTAAGCACCTTTAATTGTTCCGTCGATTGCAATATGTTCAAAATCAGTTAAACCAATCCTATTGGCCACAATTAAGATAAAACTCATGATTAACTGGTAAATCGGTTGAAAATACTTACAGTAATCCCGTATTGTCCTATCACTTGGTTCAATGCCATGTGAAATCCAATTATACAAATGATTATACTTTGCATTGTAAGCCAATTCCACAGTGCTTGTTATTTTATTCATATATCCATAAAAAATTAGTTTTATCATATCTTTAAGGTTAAAAGGAGGTTTTCCCACTTTGGAAGTTTTTCGTTCAATTTTAAAGAAATTGAAAGTACCATCAACGATTGTTGATGCAAGGTACATAAGTTGAAATTCTTCCTCCATTTCATCAATTTCCCTACTTTTATCACTCAAAATATTGTTATTCCAAATCATATCAATCAGAAACTCCTATATTCAATTGAATAATTATAGAATTAACTATAATTACTTATATATTTGTTATTTCTAATATAAATAGATTTTAATAACTTTTATTAAGAATAATAAGTTAAGAATTATTAAAATTAAATATTAACAATTATTATAAATTATTGAACTAAATTACTGGTGAGGGTGAAGTTAATTTAAAAAATAGCGACATATCATTGAAAAAAATTTTTACATTTTATACTTGAACATAATTTAGAAAAAAATAGAAAAATTAGTTAAAAAGTGAACAGTTATTAAAACTCAATAATTTCTGCCAACACTCACAACATTGAAAAAAAAAATATGAAATCTGCGCCGCAAACTCAAAAAAAAATAAAAAAATAGCAAGTAACTGCCGAAGCAAGTTACTTGATTGTTATTTTAACATTTTTGTTTATGGCATTGTAGTATTTGTCTCCGGCAAACTTGATGATTGCCTGGTATGTTCCTTTTTTAGCCAAGTTGGTAATTTTAAATGTTGCTTTACCATTGCTGCCAGTTTTTGCTGTGATTATTTTGCCTTTAATTTTTAGTGTAACTTTTGCATTCTTGATTGCTTTTCCTTTGTTGTCTTTTAAGACAATAGCGTATGTTTTTGTTTTTGTTTTTGCTTTAAAGGTTTTCGAATTGGCAACAATTTTCGGTTTTGCCTTCTTGACTATGACAGTGGCAGTTGTAGCTGATGAATTGTATTTGTCGTTTCCTGCAAATGTGATTTTGGCAGAGTAGGTCTTTGGAACAAGATTTGCCACATTGATTTTAACTTGGCCGTTCTCATCAGTGGTGTATGATTTGGCACCATTCAAATCAACAGTGATATTAACTCCACTTAAAACTTCGCCGTGACCGTCTTTTAGAGTAATCACCAAGTCTTTGTTGATGTTGTAGGTTGTAGTAACCGCATTTGCATCCAATTCTGTTTCAGGGTCATAAACATAAATCCAGTTGGTTACATATTCATTGGTTCTGACATTATATGAAGTTATGGAATAATTTCCAATGCCCAGGTTCAAATTAGTAAGATTTATACCAGCAATACCATGATCATCGATGTATCGACTATGCATATCACCATCAATATAAAAATCAATCTCACTTTTATCCATTAAATCATTTCCATTTTCATCCAAAGCATAAACATCAAAAGAGGTATCGTTTCCATATGCAACAAACAAATTATCGGCAAATAATGTTTTTTTGACAATGATTTTTGAAGTGGTTGAATTTCTGAAAAAGTCTACAGCATAGGATATTACAACATCATACTCCCCTGGCTGCAACATGATAGCTAATGCCGCATAGCCGTAAGGTGTGACTTTTCGGGCATAAGTGGTTCCGTTAATTGTGAAGGACACTTTTTCACCGATATAAGGAATGCCATCTTCATTTCTCAGATAGACCTTCATACTAGTGTAGTAAGATTTGTATGTTGTGACATTTTCTACATCACAAATTGCCACAATATTTGTTGCATAACGGGTTACCTCCGCCTCTTCATCAATGCCTTCAATATGGGCACGAATTTTATAAAACCCTGTAGCATTTGCAAGGACACTTAAAATGATTTCTTTAGAAGTGTCTGATGCAGGCAAATCCCAGTATAATTTATGTTTGGTTGAATCATAACTCCAATTTCCTTGGAAAGTTACCGCATTAACAAATTCAGCATTTTCTCCTTCCAGATCAAATACAACAGTACTCTCATCAACAATATTATTTATCCTATAGCGTACAGGAGAATATTTGTCAACATATACAATATCTGTACAGGTGACAACCTCAATGTTTGAAGCTATGGACTGCTTTTCAAAGATGTGAGTTGCAATTTGTAACCTGTCGGGATTTTGGGGAATTACTGATTGCTGATATCTGGCATCATTAAAATAGCAATAGCAAACAATTTTTGAAGTGTTCAATCCGACATTATGTCCGTTATCGTTAGTCACATAAATGTCAACACCATATTTTTGTCCGTTGGCAGTATGATGTGCCTTATAGTCATAGGAATAAAGGTTACGCCTATTAAAACCAGAATCCTCATAAGAACAAATCTCCACAATTGCATCTACTGGATCCATTCCATAATCAGTATAATTTCCCTTACGATAACCACTATATGTATTTGGAACAACCAAAAATTCACCTGGTTTTAAAGTTCCAAATATGCGAACTTCACCGTAAGCTATAGCAAAACTTCCATCTGGAGCCTTGATTAAAAAGTGACCATAATTGCCATATTGTTTTAGATGAAATATTTCGCTAATCTGGCGAATGGAATCGTGTGAAATATTCTTAGAGACAAGCATGTCAAAAGCAAGATTTTCTATGATGATGTTGTGACTGACATTTGACGAATCACCACCATGACCAACAACCCATCCGTCCTCAGTGATGACTGCATGAATAAAATGATTGCTTGGAGTGTCTATTTCCTGTATAATGACCTCCATGTCACCCAAACTCTGGTTATGTATAACTACCCCACGACCATTGAGTGCAGCATCCTGTCTAAAAGCAAAGACCGTTTCATCTTCCTCCTGTATAACGAATGAACAACATTCAGAATCTAATCTACTAAAAATTGAATCAGAATCCGTTTGATCTGCATCCCCATCAGCCGATACGCTTTCATCCTGAACAGCAAGAGAACCAGATTCAGAATCTAATCCATCAAAATTTGAATCAATATCCGTTTGATTTACATCAACAGCCGATACACCGACTATTGAAATAACAACTAAAAATACCAAAAATATTATAAATTTATTATTCATAAAAACCTCCTAATAAAAAATAATTATTTAATAATTAATAAATCTTTTGAATATTTTTCGGGAAAACTTTCAAAAATATGTGTAATCTTCACCTAACAAATCCCACTATGATGCTAACTGTAATACCATCGCTAAAACGGCCGGCAATTCATTAACAATCTGCCGACATTTCACATTTAATCCCATTACTCCTTTTAGGACCATTATTGTCCGTAAGCAATATTTAATCAGCATGAGTTAATTTGAATCCTAGTGAAAATATTTATATAGTATGATGTTCATAATAGAATTAAAAACAAAAAACCGACTAATAGTCGAAAAATGATTGACGATAATATTAGGTTAATCACAATATAAAAACCAATCGATGATTTATTTTGGAGGCAATTATGAAAAAAGGTGAAAAAAGAAAAAAAGAGCTGTTAAAGATAGCATATGATATGTTTCTCACACAGGGATATGAGAATACCAGCGTTGACGAAATAATAGAAAAGGCACAAATAGCTAAAGGCACATTCTACTACCATTTCCAAAGTAAAGAGCAGATGCTCGAAGAAGTCATAGACATGATGATTAATAGTGAGACCGAAATGGCAAAGCAGATTATCGCAACTGATATTCCAGTACCACAAAAAATAGTTGGAATAGTTGCATCGATGAAACCTACCGAAGCAGAACAGCCCATAAAGAACACTCTTTTCCAGCCGGAGAATGTATTAATGCACCATAAGGTCCGAAAAAAATTGATTGATACTCTCACTCCACTTTTATCCGAAGTTGTAAAAGAGGGAGTAAATGAAGGAATCTTTGAATGCAACAATATAGCTGAGCGTGTTAAGATGCTGCTTATAATCAGCGACAGTACCTTTAATGAAGGTGCATTTAGTGAACGGGATATTTCCGTCTTTATAGACATGACCGAAAAACTTCTAGGTGCAGAGAACGGAACAATGAGTTTCATCTACGATCTGATTGACAAGAGTGATATGGAGGGAATGGAATGAACAGTACGGAACACTACAAATATAAACCTGTCCTCTTTTTTGCACTGGCGTATGTTTTTACCTGGATATTTTGGATTCCTGCAATCTTTCTGCCGGAAAGCATCAGTCCATTACTCATGCTGATAGGCCTTATGGCTCCGGCCATTGTGTCTACAGTTTTCATTATGGCGTCAGGCTCAGACATGCTTAAGCAAGACTTTAAAAATAAAATCATCGGATTTTACAAAGTAAAATGGCTGAATGTAGTTTGGGCGGTGATTGTATTTGCAATTGTAATAGTCTGCTCTATTCTCTTGTCACTAGCCTTTGGACAGCCGCTTAGCCAGTTTTCATTTACTGAAAGCTTTTCTTTTACCGGTGTTGGAATAGCCGGAGCATTTATTACAATTACAATTGCTTCAATAATTGAGGAAGTTGGATGGAAAGGATACTGTGAGGATTCTATCGGTAACTATATGAACTGGTTTTGGGAATCCATGATTTTTGGAGTGCTATGGTCTTTTTGGCATTTTCCTTTAATCTTTATTTCCGGAACATATCAGGCAGGACTTATGGTGAATCCCCTTTATGTGATTAACTTTTTTGTAAGCGGAATCCCAATGGGATTTGTCATTACATGGGTCTATCTTGAAAGCGACCGTTCGATATTGGCCTGTATGATATTCCATTTCTTTGTCAATTTCATGCAGGAGAAAATAGCACTAACTCCCGAGACAAAATGCCTGGAGACAATAGTGATAACAGTGCTTACAGTCATTATAATACTGGTTAAAAAAGACATGTTCTTTGAAACTCGTCATGTCGGAAGACTGCTTGAATACAGCAACGAGCAACAGCAATAATCAGTTCCCATTAGTATATTGGGACAATAATTTCACATAATTTTCAAGACCAACAATCGTTGGTCATTTTTTCTTTTAATTTCGATAAGTGATGGCATTCAACACGGGGATTTTTTAAATTTTTCCACATATAAAAACTCAAAGATATTTTATACATATTTGCAGAGCAATTCAAGTATTTAAGAGAAAGTTTTAACAAGGTTAAAAAAAAGAAAAGAAGAAGTTGAAAACATCTTCACTATTGTGCCATCTGATATGCATCATATGCTGCATATAGAGCATATATTACGTCTATTATCCAAACAACCCAATGTTTGAATATTAAAGTGGCAATAATCCATATTACAATTGCAACTATGAAAAATATTACTCCTTTTTTAATGTCACCTGCAACAGCCTGTCCTAAACCTGGAATTAAAAAGGACAATATTCCTGCAAGAATAGCATTCACCATACATTATACCTCCATTTAATCAGTTGGTTAATATTTTAAGAAAATCATATTTAAATCTTTTTAAAATTTACAATATTTCCCATAAGTTAATGAAAAGCATTTGAATTTAAAAATTTGATTAATAAACAAAACATTAATGAAATGACTTTAATCTGATTTTTTAATTGCATTAGCCTTTGAAAATATGGATTTTGACCAATCAATATGAAAAATAATCAAAAATAAAAAAAAGAATAAGGAATTAAATCCTTATTTATCCATCTTTTTTACTCAACACTGTTGATTTTAGCAGTCATATTCTCAGAGAAGTCCATTTTTGCAAAAGACTCAGTTTGAGGAAGAATCATATCAAATTCCTGAATTGTGTCCATTGCCCCTGTTCCGTTTTTCATTGTCAATCCTAAAACGTGACCTCCCTTATCTTTAGCGTCGTTTAGGAAATGCAAATGCCATCCATGCATGTTCAGTTCACTCATATATTCCGGGAAGTAGACTGCAACGATTGTTCCGGATTGGTTAGTGTAGTTGAATACCTTTTGGTCAACTTTTGCTACTTCTGTAAATTCCTTATATGGTTTTTCCTGTTTTTCAACACTTCTAACAGTGATATTTGAAAAATCGCCTTTGATTTTAGCAACATACATGTTATTGACACCGTATTTCTCAATTTCCTTATCCAATTTAGCTGTCAGATTATCGAAACTGCTGGCAGAGATTTCGGGAATCTTTTCATCTTCATCGAAAGGAGTTACTGTTGAAAAAGGCACAGTTTCATTGTCTTTCATGATGTTGATGCTTCCGTCAGCGGCCGCCTGATAGACTACACCATCCAAAACAATCATTTCACCATTTACGCCTTCAAAAGTACCTAGACCAGTATCTCCATATGATTTTAACTCTCCGACAGTGATTACACCATCATAGGCCCCATGCATAAATGACTGCATCAATGAAACCTGGTGTATTGCATCATCCTTCGCTAAAAATACATTTTCTGCACTGACCGCCGAAATGGCCAGCAAACATACGATAAAAATACTTACGAACCATATCTTTTTATTTATCATAATTTTCCCCCATTATTCTTAATATATAATCTGATTTTTATCGTATTTAAATATCCTTTAAATAATAAGGGACTGTCAAGTTAAATGCTCAAAGTTCAGTTCAAAAAAAAAGAAAAATAATAGCTTAAAGATTAAGCTATTACAGGGGCAATAAGATCTTCCTTATCTGATTGTATTGAAATTACTTTATTTTCTTTAGCATATGTGTAAGTATAGCCTAAGTCATCAGAATATAGGAAACCTTTTACTCCGGAAATGTTTTTAGCGGTACCATTCATAAAATTAATTATTTCATCACCCAATTCAGTGGTATTGTAATCAGTGATAAAAATGTTAATGAAATCTGTTTCATTAGCATATCCTTTCTCATAATCAGAGACCTTGAAAATATAATAGTCATTTACAGTTCCATTATCACTAATACTTTGATTTTCTTTAAATGTTCCAGGAATTGTGAAATTTTCTCCATCAATGGTTACCTTTTGATCTTTTGGGGCTCCAAATAAAGAACCTAAATCTGAAAGATCAAATGCAGATACAGTTCCAATAGTAA
>JAZUAV010000060.1:0-8057 GCA_045638165.1 Methanobrevibacter sp. | reverse complement strand
CACAAAAAGACATTATGAATGAAATAGAAGTCCTTGCAAAACAAATAGATGATAATAATGTACAATGAGAACAATGAATTCTATTTAGACGCAAGAGATAAAGCTATTCTTCAAAAATGTGTATATGAGAATCCATATATACCATTCAATCCTTTTCCAAAACAGGCCGAGATGATATTGGCTACAGAAAAGGAAGTTTTGATTGGAGGCGCAGCTGGAGGAAGCAAATCAACCAGCCTGTTAATGAGGGCATTGTTCTATGTTGAAGATGATACCAACGAATATCATGCATTAATTCTGAGACGTACATTATCTGACCTGAAGCGTAAAGGAGCTTTAATTCATAAAGCCAGCCAGTGGTTAAACAGAAAGGAAATTCAAAATTATTCAGCCATTAGGCCAAAGTGGGATGGAACTGAACACTCATGGACATTTCCAAACGGCAATTCATTAACGTTTGGATATTTACGTAACATTAATGACTTGGATACTTATCAGGGTTCTGAATATCAGTTCATCGGCATTGATGAGCTGACACAACTGGAAAGATTCAAATACATTTATATGAGGTCAAGAGTTAGGAAAACAAAAGACAACAGACTTCCAACACAGTTAATGTGCTCCAGCAATCCGGGTAAACGTGGAAACAAATGGGTACGTGAAAGATTCATTGAAAAAATTGATGGAGATATTCAGGACAAATCACAAATTCGCTTTATTAGCTCTAGCTATTTAGATAACATTTATTTGGATAGAAATGATTATGAAGAATATCTTATGGGATTGGATAGAGTTACAAGAGAACAGCTAATGAATGGTAACTGGTATGCTTCAGTTAAAGGTCAGTTATTCGACGAATCAGACTTCCATTTGATTTCTCATGATGAATACATGAAAATACCAATCGTTAGAGTTATCAGATACTGGGATCTTGCCGCTACTGAAGTATTGAATGATGATAAATTGAGAGGCAGTGATCCGGATTATACAGCAGGTGTCATGCTGGCTAAAGATCTAAACGGAAACATTTACATTCTGGACTCATATGAGTTTCAGCTTGAGTCAAGAAACCTGATTAATGAGATAGTAAATACTGCAGCACGTGACAAGTCAGATGTTCAATACATTGAACTTGACGGAAGCACAGGTAAAAACTTTGGATTATTGATTATCGATGAGCTTAACCGAAGAGGATTCGCCACAGGAACAGGTAACTCAAGAGAAAACAAAATCGATAGAGCAAGAAGAGTTTCAGCTGACATTCAAAAGAATGGAATTTTTCTGGTTGGAAAGGATAGAACAGGGTTCACTAAAAAATGGGCTATGGAATTTCTTGAAAAAATTACAGCATATCCTAATGAAGCTATTCACGATGACTGTGTAGTTGCGTTTACTGGAGCTTATGAAAAAATATCTGCAGAAACTCAAACAAGAAGAGTTGATGTGGATAGGTGGTATTCTACCTGATGTTATGGTAGTATTGGCGAACATTTTTTCAATAGCTCTAATCATGTCAATGGCTAAAATTTTTATTGCAGATAATCAATCAGTTTATTATATTTTGTATATAAAACAAGTAATAATATTTTTGGAATATGGGGTAAATTTAAAAGTAATAAAAATATATATACTTCTTAGTTGAATATTATAATTTGAGAGCTAAAAGTAGTAAATATTTTGTATAGTATACGGGCAAAATCTATTATGCATAATTTGAGCGTTATTTAACTTATTAATCGTTAATATTAAGTTTTTTATTAATTAACCTAATGTAACTTATTTCATGATTTTATTGAGCGTACTATATTTATATTTTTTTAAAATAAGTCTTTTTTTAAGGAATTGATTTGGCCTTTTTAGGTAGGTGTTTATATTTTGTATAGTTTTTTCAGTATATTGACTTCATTTCTAAGTCTTATTATATAATATTTAAAATATGATGAAATCAAAATAGTTTAATATGAAAATGGAAAACTTGATGGAAACCAATAGGCTGGAAGCTTTTTATGATGCGATAATTGCAATTATTGTAACAGTTTTGGTTTTGGAATTGCCACAGCCTGAAACCGCTACCATTGCAGGAATTTTAGCTTTGAAAGTTTCATATTTCACTTATCTTGTCAGTTTCCTTGTTTGTGCCAATCTCTGGCAATATCACCACTTGATATATGCTCATGTGAAAAAAATTGATTCTAAAATTATTTGGTTGAATATTCTTTTAATGTTTGTAATATCTCTGATTCCTTATTTGACAATTTTTGTTGCTAATAATCCGAATTCTCTTTTAAGCGAATCCTTATATGGTTTGGATTTTATTTTGGTGGATATTATTCTATTTATTATGAGCAGATATCTTATAAAAATAAATGAGGATAGAGAATATTTGTCTGAAGTTTTGGATTTGAAAAATGCAATAATTATTCCATTCATTTTCCTAATTATAGGATTCATTATAGGTTTTTTAGGCTATCCTATTGCAATCAGCATTGTCTGTTTGATTACAATCGTAAGGTCAATATTATATTCAATTAAATAGATCAATATCTTCCTGTATTTAATTTGAGTATGATATTTCTTTTTTTGGCGAATTCATATAATTCATGTTTTATATAATCTGATCTTTCCTTTAAATCCATATCTTTTGTTGATTCATCGCAGTCTTTTAATATCTGTTTTAAATCATCAACTTCAAGCAGATTTACCGCCAGGCAGAAGAAGATATGTCTGTTGGCAATATTATACCTGTTTAAAATATGGTTTATGATTTCCTTTTTTTCAAGCTGTTCTTTGTGATAGTTTTCGATTCCTATGGCTTTTGCTTTTTGCAAATCCTTTTTCTGATTCCTGTGTGTGATTAATGAATCGTATAATTCAATTCCATCATATTTGTCACAGGGATATTCCTCACATTCGAAGCAGTAGTCTATATTTCCATGTTCAATGCTGCATGGTGCTATTGTGCAGGTCAGATAACAGGCACTGCCTTCACGACAGCCTGTGCATCTTTTTTCAATAAACATTGGGCATAAACTGCAGTTAAGTCCGCACAATGACAGCAGCAGATCAGTCCGTTTAAATTTTTTATTTATCATAATGACCTTTTATTTCTCCTTATTTGTGCCATCCTTTCGAAATCACCATTTTCAATTTCATTGCTTAAAACATCAATGATTTGACTTTTTCTTTCAAGAAAATGAGGGCCTGACAAACTGGCAGATACCGTATGATGAGTAATGAATGAACAGTCACAGGTTAAATGTTCAACGAAAGTTTTAAGTTCAATTAACATTTCCTTTTCCGACAATGGTGTGAATTCACCCATTTGCGCTTCTTTTAAAAGAGGAGTTCCTGGAAATAGTGTCAAACCTCCCGTTCCAACAAGCATGGGCCTACACTGACTGAATATTTCTGCAGAATTTACTGCATGCTCGTGGCTATGTTCACGACCTGAAACTCCATTTAAAAAACTCATCCAAAAGTCTATTCCGGCATCAGTCAATTTTTGGCATTGTTCTATAATGTCTTTTGAAGTATAACCTTTGTTTATTCTTTTTAATGTCCAGTCATCTCCACTTTCCACACCAAGAGAAATTTCTCTTAAACCCAATTCTTTCAGACTTTCAAGTTCCTCAACAGTTTTGTTGCGCAAATCAGAAACCCTTGTTTGAGTATAGATATATTCTATTTCCGGAAGATATTCATTGATTTTTTCAAGAATAGGGCGAAACTTGTTGTAAGTCATAACCAAGGGGTTGGCTGAAAGCAGCTGGATTGTTTTTGCATCTGAAGCAATACTTGCCAGTTCCTGCAAATCTTTTTCAATTATATTCATTGGATGTGGTTTGAATTTGACATCCTTATACATTGTGCAGAATTTGCATCTGTTGTGTGTGCATCCCTGAGTTACCTGCAGCAGCGGAAAAGTCGGCCAATAGGGATTTCTATATACTGGATCGGTAAAATGCATCTTAAATCACATTTAATATTTTTCCATGAATTTTTTAACTGCCTCTGCCACCTCATGAGGCATTTCACTTAAAATCGCATGTGTTGTGCCTGGAAAATTATTTTCCAATACAAAAACATCACAGACATTGTCTTTAATACAGTCAACAGCTTCCATAGAATACAATGGGGTTTCCGGCATGATGTACAAAAACGGAACGTTTATCTTTTTCATTGTCTTTCTCTGGTCGGTTCTGAAAAGTGAAAACCATAAACTTGCCATTGTCAGAGGATCAAATCCTTCGTCGCATAATGCAATCATTGCATCTTCAAATTCTTCTGGAGTGTTTTTTAAAGAAGGATTCATCATGTTTTTTGTAATGTACCATCTGGCATATCCTACATCATCAAATATTCTGTCCAGATCCTGCATGAAATCTTCATCACTCCATTTTCCCTGTGCAATTCCACCTTTCCATCCGTCATTTCGCATATAAGGTGACATGTCGGCTGCAATGATTCTTTTGATTTGTTCACATCCATACTGTTCAACATAATTATAGATTGTAGCTGCACCCATTGAATGACCTATTAAAGTAACATCATTTAGATTTAGGGATTCCATGATTTCATTTAAATCCTGTGCTAATCTTTTAACATTCATATGTACTGTTGATTTGTCTGAAGATTCATGACCTCTCTGATCATAAAAAACAATTCTATAATCATCTTTAAACTCATTGTAAAAAGTCTTGTTTTTAAGATGAGAAGAGTTCAGGCCATGTGCAAATAATATTGTTTCACCTTCACCATGGTATTCATAATATATTTTGATTCCATCACTCATTGTTAAAAAAGGCATGTTCATTTCCCTTATTATTAAATATTATATTTCCTGTTAATTCTGATTACATTTTCATGACTGAAGTCACCGCAGGTCAGTTCAGTGAAATTCCTCATGATTTTAGCTCTGTTTTTTGCAACACTTTCAGGTGTTTGCTTTGATTTTTCCTTAATGGATTTGAGTTCTTCTGATGTATAGTCACAGCAGTATCCTGCTGAACATGGCTGCATCTGCCAGGATTTTTCAAGAGCTCCCACATCATATGCATCAAAACCGCACTGGTCAATCAAATCCATTACAATCTTTTTATGTATTTCATCATCACCTGCCACCTGCATTGCCAGTCTGCCTTCTGTTCCTTTTTCACATCCCAGTTCTGATAAGGAATATGCCAATAGAGTATTGAAGGCTTTAATGACTGGTTTTTTGATTTTATTTGAAAGCCAGATGCTTTCTGTTTCACCATTTCCAAGCCCTTCTATTTTTGAATCTCTCATTTCAGGATAATAATTTCCTGTGTCAACTATTACTGTATCTTCAGGCAATTTTTCAAATAAACTTTCGGGCAAAGTATTTAAAGCATCATATGGAATGGAAATAATCAGTATTTCAATATCCTGCGAAATTTCATTCAAATCTGAAGGAATTGCACCAATTTCATCTGCAAATTCTTTGATGGAATCTTTTCCTCTTGAATTTACTACTTTTACATAATGTCCCATTTTTGCGAGTTTTTGAGCAATTGTTCCACCTATTGCCCCAACTCCAACAATGCCTATTTTCATGTTTCCACCTTCAACAATATGACTAAAGAGTCTTTAGTCTTTAATAATATTATTATGTCAAACTATATATAATCTTTTTTATAAAGATAAACCCATGGAAAAACTTAACAGGGACGAATACATCCCAATAATTCTCTATATTGATTATATCAACATTGAATACCATAAATTTTTGAATGAAAAATTTGAAGGCATCACACCCCGTGATTCCACTTATTTAATTAATATTTATTATAATCCCAATTTATCACAAAGAGAACTGTCTGATATATTAATTGTCTCAGAAGCCAATGCAGGTCAAATTATCAGGCGTCTTGAGAAAAATAACCTTGTCAGAAGAGATTATGATGAAAAAAACAAAAGCAGAAGAATAATTAATCTTACAAATAAAGGCCAGTCATTTGTATTGTCTCTTCTTGATGCTTCACGAAAATGGGAAGCAAAATTCTTTGATAACTACAGTAAAGAAGATGAAATAAAATTCAGAGAAATGATTTCAGATTATTATAAAACAAGCACAAACGATTGTTAAAAATTTAAAATCATTTGATTAATCTTATTTTACTTGAAATAGATTCTTAACTCAATACTTAAAGATAAACTAATGTTATATGCAAACCCAAATGCAAAATACTTGTTACAACTTCCACAGGGTTAATCATAGCTTAAATATCCCAAACTATAAATTTAATTAATAAAATAAGTGATAAAATTCTTGTAATATGTGATGAAAATAAAAGAATAAAAAATATATATGCTTCTTTGCTGTATATTATAATTTGAGAGCAAAAAAGTACTAAATATTTTGTATAGTATACGGGCAAAATCCATTTTAAGAAGTTTTTTAAATTAATAAAACAATATTTTTATTTTATTTTACTTTTAATCAATTATAATAATGTGATGAATTAAATGGAAGAATATTTAAAAGAAACTCCAAGCATTGATTATATGAATCCGATTATTCAAGATAAGGTTAGCGAATTAATGAATCAATCTGATGATAATCTGGATTATATAAAACGAAGTTACATCTTTGTTAGGGATGAAATTCCTCACTCATGGGACATTAAAACATGGGTAGTTTCAAAAACTGCAAGCGAAGTGCTTAAAAATAAAACTGGAATCTGCTGGACAAAATCATGTCTTCTTGCAGCACTTCTAAGAGCAAATGGGATTCCGTCAGGCATCAGTTATCAGCTGCTTACAAGAGCAGATGATGCAAGTGACGGTTATATGATTCATGCTTTAAATACTGTTTATATTAAAGATTTAAATAAATGGATCAGGCTTGATGCTCGAGGTAATAATGAAAATATTAATGCTTATTTCAGTTTGGATGAGGAACACTTGGCCTATATGATCCGAAGTGAACTGGGTGAAATTGACTATCATGATAATCATGCTGATTTGGATGAAAGGTTGGTTAATATCCTGGTAGAAAGTGAGAGTATACAAGAAATTACAACAGACTTTGAGTTTTAGTCATATTAATATCTTTTAATGCTTAAGTGAAAATATTGAAAAAAAGATTTTTAAGATTGAATAAGGATAAATTTGTTAAACAAATTTTGACTCATCCCTATCCAAATACTAAAAACATGGTCTGCTATAGCAGTCCAACATCATTTTGATGTTATATGATATTATAACTATTAAAATATATAAACATTACTATGTCGTCCATTATACGATTAAAGCAATATTTCATTCTAAAAACAATATTACATGATTATTACAATATTTATTTTTAAAATTAACAAATTATATATAGTTTTGGATTAAAATAATTATTTCTAAAACACTAATATAATTTTACTAAGAACTTGGTGTTTTTATGAATGGGAAAGAGCAGTATAATAAAAACACTCCTATTGACCTAGGAGAAATTGAACTATGGCAGTTGAAAATTTAGTGCTTGCTATCTCTTATTTATTCCTAGCAAGTTACTACATATTGTTGGCCATTAACCTGTTAATGTAAAACAATCTATGATGTCGAATTGGGAGCCTAGTTGGATTTCATCCGAAATTTTCTAATTTGATAAACTGACAATTTAAATGACAATTAGCTTTAATATGTGTTTTATAACTTCCTTTTTTACACATAGTTCATAAAAGGATTATTTTTCCACTTTAAAAACACCAAATTGTTTGATAAGATTTATATGGTCTGATATTAAATATTATAATGTAAGAGTTAAAAGTACTAAATATTTTGTATAGTATACGGGCAACAAGATTTTACAATGATTTCTGGATTTTATATGATTTGTTAGAGTGGGATAATTGTTTTTTCTCATTTTTAATAGATGACAAATTGTTTTATTAGTATGTGCAAATTTAATAAAGGTTTAGTTCATGGTTAAAAGAACTTAATGGCATCATATTTATCCGTTATATATGTTTAACAAGAAGGATGGCTGGCATATGATCAAGCATTTGCTTATGTCAAGCGCAGCAAAAATCGGGAACAATTCATAT
>JAZUAV010000059.1:0-4765 GCA_045638165.1 Methanobrevibacter sp. | reverse complement strand
ACTCAAAAAAAGTAATACTTTTTGGCTGTTTGGTAGTTACTGAATTTAATTTTTTAAGATATTGCAAAATTTTGGGATACTCTTGAAAAAATTTTTGAGTAATACTGAGTATTTAAATGAATTCAAAAAAAGTAATACTTTAAGGTGTTTTATATGATTGATGAAATAACCGATTTCCTATTCGGATTAAAAATGACTATTATTTCTGGTATATTCCTATTGATAGCAGTTATTTTCATGATATTCGGAATTGATGTTCCATTTTATTTAAACCCCTCATGCGAAACAGTAATTATAACCGGTATCCCCATGCTGCTTCTGGCAATGCCCAGATTGATTCGTGAAAAATGGATTTCATCTGCGCTTCTGATTGCAATAGCAATGGTGGCATCACTTTTGATTGGTGAGGTATTCGCAGCAGGCGAAGTTGCATGGATTATGGCATTGGGAGCACTTTTAGAAGATTGGACAGTTGAAAGAGCGAAAAAAGGCTTAAGAAATTTAATTAATTTAACTCCACAAACAGGAAGAAGAATAACCGATGGAACTGAAGAAGTAATTCCGGTAGATGAAATAAGACTCGGAGATACATTAAGAATTCTTCCGGGTGAAAGCGTACCGGTAGACGGTGAAATCATAAAAGGCACTTCCTCACTTGACCAGTCAATCATGACTGGAGAATCACTTCCAGTCGATAAGAAAGTCGGCGATGAAGTATTCTGCGGCACCATGAATCTCTATGGCGCCATAGACATTAAGGCAACCAGTTTAGGTGAAAATTCATCACTTCAAAAACTGATTGATCTTGTAAAAGCCGCTGATGAAAAGCAGGCTCCCACCCAGAGAATTGCCGATAAATGGGCGACATGGCTGGTTCCTGTTGCACTTGCAATTGCAATTGCCGCATGGCTTGTAACAGGAAACCTTGAAAGAGGAGTTACTGTTCTTGTTGTATTCTGTCCATGCGCATTGATTCTGGCAACACCAACTGCAATCATGGCAGCTATCGGTCAGGCCACAAAATATGGGGTGCTCATCAAATCCGGCGAAGCACTGGAAACATTGGGTGGTTTAAATACTTTGGTATTCGATAAAACTGGTACTTTAACTTACGGTAATTTAGAAGTTTCTGATGTTATCTCCCTTAAGGATGATTTGCCTAGTGAGGAACTGCTTAAAATTGTTGCCTCTTGTGAGAAACTAAGTGAACATCCTTTAGCCAAAGCAATTGTTAAAAATGCAAAAGAAGCTCAGATTAATATTGAAGAACCACAGGACTTTAAAATGTATCCCGGAAAGGGCGTTGCATGTACAAATTCTTATGGTAAGGTATATGCAGGAAACTCCAAATTTCTATCAGAATATAATATTGATGTTGATGTTGATTGTCTATTGGACAAATTGAAACATGAAGGAAAAGCTTCAATAATAGTTGCATTGAACGGTGAGGTTATCGGATTAATCGGTTTGTCTGATGTGATTCGTGAAGATTCCAAAGACATGATTGAAAAATTGCATGACCTTGGAACCGAAACCATATTGCTTACTGGAGATAACTCAGAAACTGCTAATTACTTTGCCGGCCAGGTAGGAATCGGTAAAGTATTTGGCAATTTACTTCCTGAAGAAAAACTTTCATGGATTGAAAAACTCAAAAGTGAAGGCAGAAAGGTATGTATGATTGGAGATGGTGTGAATGATGCACCGGCACTTAAAACAGCTGATGTCAGCGTGGCCATGGGATCAGTTGGAAGTGATGTTGCGATTGAAGCGGCTGATATCGCACTTTTAGGTGATGATATAGGAAAGATTCCATATCTTAAAAAACTGTCTAATTCCACATTGTTTACAATCAAAGCGAATATTGCAATGTCAATGACAATAAATGCAGCAGCTATCGTCTGCTCTGTATTGGGTCTTTTAAATCCAGTAACTGGAGCGATTGTTCACAATGCAGGATCATGTTTAGTAGTTCTAAATGCTGCACTGCTCTATGACAGGCATTTTGATGATTCAATTAAAAAAATCGATACTGCACATACTGAACATTCACATTATCACTTCCACGATGACGGCGAACATACTCACTCCCACGAAGGTGTTAAAATCATTGACGAAATCATTACAGATAATGGAATTAAGCATATGCATGCTCACAAGCACTCAATAACAAGACAAAGTTGTGAACTTCATCACAACTAACTTTTTCTTTTTAAGATTACTTAACATTAACATCACCCATTTGAAATTCAAAGATAAGTTTGAAAAGGCTCATGATATATCAAAGTTGAATTAAATTTGACCTTCTATATCATTAATGTTAATGTCAAAAACACATCAGCAAATCAAAGTTTCGAGAATAAGTTTCGTTTTATACGAATGAAAATCTTTAATTATTATAATTTCAAAAAAAGTAGTGTAGAGAGACCATAAGTATGACAACTATCACATGGCCTTTCATATAATTATCTCAATTATCTTAATTAATATTATTTTACTTTTTTAAATTATATATAATTAAGTAGAAATAACAATCACATTACATTCTGCATCATCATATTATCCTGACCTGCATCGGCAAGTCAATGGCATCTATATTATTTGAGGTTATTTAATTTATTAATCATTAAATTATGATTATACTCCATTAACTTAATATGACTTATTTGATGATGATTTTAAGTTTAATTTGATGATATTTTTAAAATAAGATATCTTTTTTAAGGATTTAATTTGATCTTTTGGCAGGTGTTTATATTTTGTATAGTTTTTTCATTATATTTGAGTAAATTACTGAAAAATTATTGAAGAAGTAATTATAAGGCTTTAAATACATAATATGTATTGGTGATTTTTTATGATTGATTTAAATTCAGGCGATGAAAGAATCCCTTTTACACCAATATCTCTATATATTGATTATATCAGCATTCAATATGCCAAATATTTAAAAGACAATTATCCTGAAATTACTCCCCGTGATTTCACATATTTGAGTACCATCCATTATAATCCAAATCTAACTCAAAGAGAATTATCTGAAATATTATTTGTTTCAGAAGCTAATGTTGCTCAAATAATTAAACGGCTTGAGAAAAACGAATTAATATTTCGTGTATCCGATGAAAATAATAGGTCTAAAAAGATTCTCAATGTTACTGATAAAGCCAAATTAATTATTTTTCCATTATTTAAAGAAATGTATGACTTTGAAACCAAATTTTTTGAGGATTACAGTGAAGAAGACACAAAAAAATTCAAGAAGATGATTCAAGCATATTCCGAGTCGGCTAACATATTTGTTAATTTTAAATTGTATAGTTCAAATATTCAATTATACACTTAAGAGTCTTAAGTCTTTAACTCAGGTGAAAATATGGTTGAACTAAATGACATTGCAAAGGAAAACAACATTGATTTAAATGTCTCCTGAGTTCATATAACTACTCTTCAGAATTATATTTTTAATAAATACTTATCTTTAATTTTAAAACAGACATAAGTTTGAACTATATAACTTATAGAATTGGGCATCCGCATAATAAGTAAAATTTAAAAATAATTGGACATGACATTATAATATACACTCCCATGGATGATATTTAAGAGTAAACAGGAAGACAAATATGGATATGAAAATTACTTTAAGTTTATTTTTAATGGCATTTTCATTGTCAACATTTTTAAGTATTGTCGGTGTAATTCCTTTAATTGCAGATTACTTCAGCGTTCCACTGAGTATGGCAGGCCTATTCGCCGCATTATTTGCATTAATATTAAGTGTTACTGGTTTATTTTTACCGGCTTATTTTTCTAAATATGAAAGAAGGAGATTTTTCCTTATTAGTTTATCAGTTTTCATATTAAGTAGTTTTCTACAGATTTTCATAGATAATTTTTTTATTGCATTAATCATCAGGTTACTGCCTGCATTCTTCTATTCCTCAGCAATCAGTATTGCTTTAACAATAATGGGTGAAATAGATCCGAATAATGTGAGTAGAGTTGTTTTAGGTGTGTCCGCGGGATCCATATTTGGATTGTCAATATCTACCCACATCGGCGTGACATTCGGATATCCTTTTGTAAACATTTGGATTTTTTCAGTTAATGTTTTGGCTTTGATTGGAATTTACTTATTATTTCCTAAAATGGAAGGCCACCCAAGCAATCCTATTGAAAACTTCAATTTTGGAAGAAAAAAATATTTCATAGTATCTGTACTCTTCACAATATTAATTGGAATTGCAATAAGTGTAATTTATAATTATTTTTCCACTGTATTGGCCGTCTTTACTAAGGTTCCAGTTGACTCCATATCAACATTTTTATTCGCTAACGGTATAGCTGCTGTTTTTGGAACAAGACTCTTTGGATATCTCATTAACAAAAAGAATAATCTTCCAATCGCAATCTATCCCCTTGTTTTTGCAACCGTTGTTCTTTTGTTAGCCTTTGGAATCGATGTGCCGGAATTTGTATTTATAATGTTAATCCTTTTCGGTCTGTTAGATGGCTCAATGCATACAATTTCCCAATATTGGCTGAGTTCATCAATAAAAGATGCACCGGAATTTGCAAATGGGTCATACTTATTCATTAACAATATGAACCGTGCAGTCGGAATATTTGTTGGCGGAATCTTTCTTGATTGGGGATTGGCTATTCTGATAATCTGCACCCCAGTTGCATGTTTCCTTTTAGCATGCCCTACTGCAGTATACAGAATTAAGAAATATCCGCATTTGAGATGAAATTGATAAAA
>JAZUAV010000058.1:0-17518 GCA_045638165.1 Methanobrevibacter sp. | reverse complement strand
ATAATTTAAAATTAATTTATATTAAAAAATATTTAGTAAATTATCCTATTTTAATGAATAAATAAAAATAATAAATTATTACTTTTACTAAGCTGAGTAATAAATATTACTAAAAGTAATACAAAATTTTTGTTAAAAAATCACACCTCATTTATAAATAAAATGAAATAAAAAATAATAAAATATGCAACTTGTAGCAGATGTTGGAGGAATACCTGGAAAAGATTGCAACGGTTTTTGCAAATACTGTTATTTCAGAAAGGTAAAAGAAATTAAAAGTTTTGGCTGTGCACATTGTTTACCTAATAAAATTGGTTGTGAAAGATGTAGTAAAGGAATAAGTGAAACTCAAAGCGAATTCAAATCTCCTTTTGAAGTTATGAACGAGGTACAAACTGCCCTGATGATGAATATGGGTAGGGGCGATATAAGCGCATACATAAGCGGAGGAGGTGACATAAGCTGCTATCCTTATCTTGAAACACTAACTGCAAATTTAAATCAATTTTCAATACATTCCGTATTAGGTTATACATGTGGTAAAGGCATTTCAGACAGCGAAATGGCTACAAGATTAATAAATAATGGAGTTAATGAAGTATCATTCACTATTTTTTCATCCAACCCACATCTTAGAAGGGAATGGGTAAAGGACAAACACCCCGAAGAAGCGCTGAAGGCCTGCCAAATATTTTGTGAAAACATTAAATTAACTGGTGCTGCAGTAATCATTCCCGGCGTTAATGATGGAGATGTTTTACGGGAAACCTGCAATTCTCTTGAAGAATGGGGTGCTAAAGGAATGCTTTTAATGAGATTTGCAAATACCTTTAATGAAGGATTAATATTAGGTAACGAACCCATTATCAAGGGCATAGAATCACAACCTGTTGAAGAATTCTCCGAATTAGTAAAACAAATAAATAATGAATATAAATTTAGAGTGAGTGGCACACCATTATGCGATCCTGAAACTGGAGGGCCATTTGCAATAGCAAGTGATGAAAACGAAATATTCTTGCAATTCATTAAACCAGTAACTGGGGAAGCCACAATCATCACTTCAAAAATTGCAGAACCATTTATCTCTAAAATATTTAACAAACTAGAAGTTGAAAGTGTCAATGTTGTTGCAGTTGAAAAAGAAATTGCTTGTTTAATTACAAAAGAGGACTTGGAAAAGCTTGACTTAAGTGAAATAAAGCAAGCGGTAATAATACCCGGCAGATCATTTGTCCATCAGCTGGATGCGGAGAGAATTTTAAGCGCTGATGGAGTTGAAAGACTTGTTGGTCGTGGCCCTGATACTTTAAGCGTTGATGGTGAATTAAGCATAGATATGACAGATGAAAATGTTATAGAAAGAGAACTGGAACAATTCAATGATTTAGTCGATGCCATTAACTTCTTTGGAATGCGAATAATAAAATAAAAAAAAGAGTTAGTTTGAATCCTCAACAAGAGAACTCTCACTATTGATTTTAACTAAAATATAATCATACATAAATGATTTTTTAATTTCTGCAATCTCCGATAATTTTTTACCGTCAATAACTACATTAGCTACATCTTCAGCATATTTATCATAATTTAACTTTACGCGAACACCATCCAATTGTGAAGTTACAGGTGTTGGAGAAATAACATCTTTAATTTCTCTAACTTGATTTTCAATTGCATTTTTAACAACAATAGATGGCACTAATGGTGCATCAAGAGCCATTTCACGTTTTTTATCATTCAAGATTCTTTCAATGGTTTCAACTAAACTATCAAGAGCCCGAATATCAGGACCCCTTCTCAATCTTCTAGGGATTCTGCCAAGACCTCCAACATATGCATCAGCACCAGGAAGTTCTTCAATAGGAATATCTGGAGCGCCAGTTACAATTACAGGAATATCAATATCATCATATAAGAATGCTTTTTCTTTAATACAATTTTCAAAACTGCCCAATGCAAAAATAGCAATATCATGCTCATTAATTAAACTTTTTTCCTCTTCAGTAATTCCTGATGTGCCTTTACCATCACCTCTAGCAAGACCAATCATATTGTCCTTTGCACCATATTCACGCAAATATTCGGAAATATCACAAGCTGCATGAGGTAGGTGGTGTCTTGCAAGGGTTGGGGAAACAATAGCTATTTCAGAACCTGCCATAGGAGCAACTGATATTTTTCCAAGCAATTCTTTAGATTTCTTTTCAATCTTACCAACATCTTCCAATGGAACAGCCATATTTAATACCAATTCCATTTGCTGAATGCTGTCCTGAAGAATGAATCCTCCCAAATCTTCAATCAGTTCCCTAATTTCTTCACTTTTGTGAATTCCACCAGTAAAGATTAATGTTTCATACATATTAACAACTCTCAAAAAATGCAATTATAATAAATAATATTTTAATTTAAATATTATATTAAATTTTCTAAAATTGAATATCTCACTTCTATTTTTTCAAAGGGGTTTTTGGAAATGCTGTTGTGTGAAGGTATTTCAACCAGATTTTCAGTTTCTATAACTTTATCTTTTAAATAATCCGGATAAATCACATAATCGAATTCATTTGACACTATATTAAAACCTACATCCAAAACTATGTCTTTTAAAAATTCTGAATAAACTTTAACATTTACATCTCTTTTAAAATCGGAATTCAAGTATTTTTTAGATAATTCATAATCCTCAAAAAATGTCAATATCTCCTCATCATCCAATTCATGACCCGCAATTTTAGAAATTTGTTTAATGCTTTCAAAAACCTGCTTAGGAGTATTGATTTTTATTGGCATAGCATCCATTTCAACCTTGCTTTCAGACAATAAAATTGCCAAATCCCCTTCCTCTTTAGTTGGGTGTTTGTTTACAGCATAATCCGAAACTCCTGCAAGCCTTACAATTTCTTCACACATGGGTGTTGTAACAATTTTCATAAATATTATTTATATAATTATTTAATATAAATTACTTCATGAAAGTAACATTGAGTCTTGAAACTACAACAAGTAATGATGTATCTATAATGGTAGATGCACTTAGAGCCAGCACAACAATTACGCTTGCTTTAAATAACTTTAAAAAAATAATACCCTGTTTTTCACCGCAGGAAGCTTTCAATTTAAAAGATGAAGTTAATGGAGTTATTGCCGGAGAACGTGGAGGAGAAATGATTGAAGGATTTGACGTTGGAAACTCACCACAAAAATTAGAAAGCTATAAAAGCAATAAGGATGTGTTGATATTAACAACAAGCAATGGAACCAGAATACTTGAAAATATGAATTCAACTGTACTTATTGGGTCCATGGTAAATGCAAAAGCAGTTGGTAAAAAAAGCACCCAACTAGCTACATCCCACATAGACATTGTTATGGCTGGAGTTAAAGGCGAATTTGTACTTGAAGACTTTCTTGCAGCTGGAGAAATTATTTACTGGATTTATGAAAATTTAGATAAATGTGAAATAAGTGAATATGCGAAATCCGCAATATTAGCCAGCAGAGATTATGAAGCAGTTAAAGAAGGATTTATCACAAGTAGAACAGGTAAACGCTTAGCTGAACTTGGACACAAAAAAGATGTTGAATTTTGCCTTTTAAAAAATATCAGTGATAATGTCGCAATCTATGAAAATAATGAAATAACCTTAATCTAAAGATTAAGTTTATATACTTTTATTCCATATAATAATTAGTTAATATAACCAATTTAAAGAAGTGTTTTTTTAATGAGACGGGAATGTTTAACAATAATCGGTACTGCCCATGTATCTGAAGAGAGCATTAATGAAGTAAAAGATGCCATATATGAGCAACAACCGGATGTAGTGGCCATTGAACTTGACAGAGGCAGATATACTCGATTAAAACAGCAAATGATGGGTATTGAAACCGATGATACCATCTCCGTTACTCAAATAATTAAAGAAAATAAAGTTGGATTATTTTTTACATCAACCCTCCTCGGATATTTCCAATCAAAAATAGGTGAAGACGTTGATGTTGCACCAGGTTCTGAAATGATTGGTGCTATTGAAGCAAGTGAAGATCTACAAATTCCCATTGCATTAATCGATAGAGATGTTAATGTAACATTGCAAAGAGCATTAAATAAAATGGGATTCATGGAAAAAGCCAAATTCATCTATGGATTAATAGCATCTGCTTTAGGATTTGGAGATGAAGAGGAAATTGACATTGAAGATTTGAAAGACTCTGAGATGATAGATGAACTGATGGAAATGTTTAAGGATGAAGCCCCAAGCGTTTATGAAGTTCTTGTCCATGAAAGAGATGCCTACCTTGCAGGAAGAATCATGCAATTGCCTCATGACAAGGTCATTGCAGTTGTAGGGGCAGGGCACAAACCTGGAATTATGGAATATCTTGATAATCCTGAAAATATACCTAATTTAAATGATTTAGAAATAATTGATGAAAAGAAAGGAATCCCATGGGTCAAGATAATCCTAGCAATGATTCCTATTCTATTTGTGGTGATATTTTTTCTGGCATATTTTAGCGGGATAAATATTACAGGAAACTTATACGAATTCATAGCAATAAGCATGATTATGGGTTTCGTAGGTTCCATTCTTTCTGGTTCTAAAATTCAATCAGCTATTGTTGGAGGTGTGGTGGCACCATTAACTATAATTCACCCATTACTTGCAGCAGGCTGGTTTTCAGGTTTAACCGAAGCCAAATATAGAAAAGTCCGACAAAGCGATATTAAAAATTTAGCAAAAATAGAAAGCTTAAAAGATTTATGGCACAATAATATCTTTAGAATATTATTGGTGGTTGTTGGAACAAATATTGGAGTTAGCCTAGCAACATTAGTAATTTTACCATCCAAAGTTTTCATACCATTATTTATGAAAATATTTGGCGGATAGTGAAAATTTTATATAATATATTCTAATATACTATAATTACAATTAATTTTAAATGGAAAAATAATCATGTATTTAATATTTCGTTGCGACTGCGGTCGTGCATTATATGCAAAAGAAGGAGTAGCTACACGCAAATGCGTTTGCGGCAAAACCTTGAAAGTAAAATCAAGAAGAATATTTAAAAAAGTGGCTACAAGGGAAGATGCATCTCTCGCAGTTCAAGAAATGCAAGACAAAATATATGGTAACACTGACTTTAAAAGAGCCAGTGAACTATAACTAGTTTTAATGGTTTGTTAAAAATGATTGGAACGACACTCGAGATAATTATAATATTAATTTTAATAATCCTAACTGGATACTTATCAATGGCTGAACTGGCTGTTGTATCTGTAAGAAGAGCAAAAATGCAAAAATACTTAGAAGAAGGAAATAAAAGTGCTCAAATCGTAATGGATTTATTGGAAGATCCAAATGAATTTTTATCCACAGTTCAAATCGGAATTTCATTAATTGGTGTTTTGACTGGGGCATTCGGTGGAGTAACTTTAGCCGAACCTCTCAGCAAAATGATTTCATTTATACCTTATAGCGAACCTATAAGCGTGGCTATAGTTGTTATCGTTACAACTTACTTGACTTTAGTTATTGGAGAAATTGTTCCTAAGGTAATTGCCTTGAATGACCCTGAAAGAATTGCACTGAAAGTTGCAAAAAGCATGGTGGTTCTCTCAAAAATTTCAAAGCCCGTGAGTTTTATTCTTGCAAAATCAAGCAGTTTTCTTTTATGGATAATGAGAATCGAAAATAGAAATGATGATGCGGTTACTGAAGAAGAAATCGAATTATTGATTAAAGAAGGAAGAGAAGACGGAACAATTGAAAAAGAAGAAGAGGATATTATTAAAAGAGTTTTCAAACTTGATGATCAAAAAGTTGAAAGTATAATGACTCCAAGAAATGAAATCATTTGGATTGATTTAGATGATGATAGAGATATAAATAAAGTTAAAATCATCGAAAGTAAAAGATCAATTTTCCCGATAGCCCAAGGGGAATTGGATGATTTCATTGGAGTTGTTCAAGCAAAAGACATCTTATCTGCAATGTTCACTGAAGATGAATTTGATGTTTATAAAATTGTAAAAGAACCATTAGTTGTATCAGAAAATCTAGAAACATTAGAATTGCTGAAAGAATTCAAAGAAAACCAGGAATATGTCCATATGTCTCTTGTTGTTGACGAATTTGGAAGTGTTGAAGGTTTAATTACATTAAACGATTTGCTTGAAGGCATTGTTGGTGACATTCCTGGAATTGACGAGGAAGATGAACCTCAAGCAGTGCAAAGATCTGATGGAACCTGGTTGATTGACGGCAGGTATCCAATTGACAAGTTTAAAAAACTATTTGATTTTAAAGATTCATTACCAGATGAGGAAGAAGATAACTATACCACATTGGCAGGATTTATCCTAAGCATCAGTGGAACAATACCTGAAGAAGAAGACAAATTCGATTGCGGAAGGTTCATCTTTGAAATCATTGACATTGACGGTCACCAAATCGATAAGATTCTTGTAACTGATTTGGGACCTGAAGAAGAAATAAAAGAGGGTAAATAATGGATGCAGGAATTATAATTCAAGTCGTCTTATTATTAGTCGGATTTGTATTCTTAATTAAGGGGTCTGACTTTTTTGTTGACGGTGCAAGTAGCATTGCCTCCCTTTTAAAAATACCCACCATTATTGTTGGTTTAACCATCGTGGCATTAGGAACCAGTGCTCCTGAAGCGGCCGTTTCCATTACATCCTCCATTGCCGGAAGCAATGCAATGGCAGTGAGTAATGTAATCGGAAGTAATCTGTTTAACATGCTGATGGTTATTGGTATAGCTGCTTTAATAAGCAATTTGACAATGGAAAAGAGTGTTTTAGAAAAAGATTTGCCATTCCTTGTTGGAATTACAGTTTTGTGGGCAATCTTCATAATTATCGGATGGGACATTACAAATATCGAAGGTATAATTTTACTTATAATCATGATTGCATATATCATATTCCTAGTAGTCGATACAAAGAAATCCGGAGGAGCAAGTGAAGTTGAAAAACCGAAATTCACCCTTCCAAAAAGCATAATCCTTATACTGATTGGACTTGCTGGAATCGTACTTGGAGGAGATTTGGTTGTTGACAGCGCTTCAGCTATAGCAATTGCACTCGGGATGAGTGAAACTCTAGTAGGTTTAACCATTGTGGCTATCGGTACCTCTTTACCCGAACTTGTAACATCAATTACCGCTATTAAGAAAGGGGAAAATCAGCTAGTTATAGGCAATGTTATCGGATCAAACATATTCAACATATTATTTGTATTAGGTGCAAGCAGTGCAATAAGCGCAATACCTCTTGACTCAAGTATGCTTATAGATGTATTGTTCATGCTATTTGTCACAATATTGTGCTTCATATTCGGTAAAACACAAGAAAAATACGATAAAAAAGAAGGAGTCATTTTAGTATTATTGTTTATTGGATATATGGCATTCGCAATTTTGAGAAACTAATCTTATCATCCTCAAAATTGCAACCACTTATTTTTTTGCAAAATAACCCATATAGTTTACCGGTTCACCATTTTTAGCCCTATAGTAATACTCTGTAACGGCAGTGAAGAAAACATCACAGGATGAGTTGAGTGCAGTTTCAAAGGAATCCTGAACAACACTAATTACAAAGCCGACAGCAACAACCTGCATTGAAATGTCTTGACTAATGCCGAACAAAGAACAGGCAAGGGGTATTAACAATAATGAACCGCCAACAATGCCTGAAGCACCACATGCTGCCAATGTGGAAACAACACATAGAACAATTGCAATTGATAAAGGAACTGATATCCCTAAAGTATAGCAAGTTACAACAGTCATGATAGTAATTGTGATGGCAGCACCGTTGGTATTTATTGTTGAACCTAATGGAATGCTTATTGAAAAGAAATCCCTGTCCAGTCCAAGCCTTTCACATAATTGCATATTTATAGGAATATTGGCTGCTGAACTTCTTGAAAAAAATGCAGTTATTCCACTATCCCTCAGACATGTCAATAACAATGGATAAGGATTACGTTTTAAAAGCAAAAATGAAATGAAAGGATTAATCACCAAACCAACGAAAACCATGCAGCCAACAACCAATAAGAGTAACTGCCCATATTCAGTGAAAATTCCCAGTCCACTTTCAGAAACTGAAGTGAACACCAAACCCATTATTCCAATTGGTGCAAACTGAATAATGAAGTTGACAACTTTCGTAATGGAATCAGCAATATCTTCTATTACATCTTTTGTGGTGTCGCTTGCAACAATCCTTAATGCAACCCCAATAATAATAGACCAGAACAGTATTCCCAGATATTCCCCTTCAGCTAAAGATTTTATTGGATTTGAAAAAATGTTCAAAATCATGTCCCTCATTATTTCACCAAGCCCCCCTGGAGCAGAAGCAACACTAGCGGAGGATAAATAAATATCCAATGGGAACATGTAACACATCAAAACAGCAACCAACGCAACTATAAAATTAGTTAACAAAAAGATTATGATAATTGTCCGATATTTAGGACCTATTCCAGATTTTGCTTTGGAAATGGCTGAAGCAACCAAAACAAAAACCAAGATCGGTGCAATAGCCTTAAGAGCAGATACAAATATATCTCCAAAAAATCCTATTATGGACAATTTAGGGGTAAAAAACCCTAAGCATCCACCAATAATTACTCCTATCAATATTTTTATGATAAGACTAGATTCAGTCCATTTTTTAACAATATCCATTTTTATACCTTCATTCATTAGAGCAAATTGATTTTTTTAACTCACAAGCCTTGCAGATGTTGGATGAAGTTGGCTCACCACAGATTTCACACTCGTTAAGGCTTGTGGAAATATCATTTTCAAACGTCAAAATCTTTTGAAAGGATTCCATCACATTGTTTTTTATTCCAGGATACTTATCCTCATTAACATTTAAGAACTCCTTAATTTTAGCCCTTAAAGACAAATGGGAATATGGGCACTCATCCAGATGAATATCAATATCATTTAAAATGGCCCACATGCCGACTTCCTTTTCAGGAGTGTTCCACAAAGGCTTGATTCTTGGAACCAATTTTGGATGGATGACATCAAGTTCAGGCCCGAATTTGGAGAACTTAATGGTGTCGCCTCTTGCAAAGCTCATTAAAAAAGACTGAATTTCATCATCCAAATTGTGGCCAGTAGCTATTTTGTTCGCCCCCAATTCATAGGCTGTACTGTTTAAGATATTTCTTCTAAAAACACCACATGGAATGCATGCGCTTTTAAAATCTGAGTAAATGTCGTCCAACGCAAATCCTTCCTCATCCTTAAATGATTTCTGAACAAGCTCAATATCTAAACTTTGAGCGTTTTTAATGGCAGAATCAATTCCATGCTGCCTATAACCTCTAATTCCCTCATCAACACTGATAGCCACCAAATCAAAATCCAAAAACTGTTGGTAATTCTTTAATGCATGAAGTGTCAAGACACTGTCCTTACCTCCCGACAGGGCTACAGCGATTAATTCATTTTCTTTAATTAAGTTATAATCATGAATTAGATTATTAATTCTTGTAAAAATCTTTGCATTAAATTCTTCTTTGTTTAATTTAACCATCACTAAATTAATTTATAGAAAGATAAATAAATAATTTTACTAGGTGATAAAATATGATAACATGCGATTTTGCAATATTGCCTGTCGGCACTGAAACTACTGAATGCAAAGATTATGTGACTGCTGCAGTTCAGTCAATCAAGGATTCCGGACTTAACTACCAGTTGACCGGAATGGGAACTCAAATTGAAGCTGAAAACTTAAGTGAACTCTATGAAGCTATAGCCAATGCCCAAGAAGCCATATTTGAACTTGGTATTGGTAGAGTCTATACAGTTATAAAAGTAGATGACAGAAGAGATTTGGAAAATAGAACTTTAGACGCTAAAGTCGATACCGTTGAAAAAATGTTAAAATGAGAGAAGAATATGGAAGAATTCATAACACCACCCCACCATGAAAATTTCAAAGCGAAAAAATTGTTTGAATCGATCGGCGAAATAATCGATGGTTCCATGCATATATCGGCTTAAATGGTGGAGGTCCTCATGAGATGCATACGCATGAACACAATCATCTGTTAATAGTTACAAAAGGCGAGGCAAAAATCTTGCTGAATGAAGAAGAAATTATTGTGAAAAAGGACGAATCATTCTTAGTTAATGGAAAGATACTCCATTCTGTCTGGAACAATATCGATGATGAAACAGTAATGATTGGAATCTCTGTGAAAAAAAAATAAAAAGAAAAGTTAGTTAAAAAACTAACACATTTTTTCGGAAGCGGTCTTAACTGCTTCAATGACCAAATCCAAATCTTCTTTTGTTAAAGAAGGATGTACAGGAAGAGAAATTACGCTATCAGCTGCAATTTCTGCATTAGGACAATCACCATCGAAACCTAATGATTTGTAGACTGGCTGATTGTATAATGGAATCGGATAGTGAATACCTGTTCCAACACCACATTCATTAATAATATCTACCCAACCATCCCTTTCGCCTTTTTCAACACGGATTGTGTATTGGTGATATACATGCTTTGAATCATATGCACAATATGGTGTTACAACACCTTCTACATCTTTTAAACCATCATTTAAATATGCTGCATTAGCAATTCTTTTATCGTTGAACCCATCAATTTTATCTAATTGCGCAAGACCTATTGCAGCTGAGATGTCAGTCATTCTAAAATTATATCCTATTGCATCGTGGTGATATCTAACAGTTGCTCCATGTGCCCTGAATATTTTAGCATTTTCAGCTAAACCTTCATCATTAGTAGTTATTATTCCCCCTTCAGAGGTTGTCATGTTTTTTGTTGGGTAAAAACTAAAACAAGCCATATCTCCCATGCTGCCAACATTTTTCCCATTGCAAGTTGCACCATGTGCCTGAGCAGCATCTTCAATAACAATTAACCCATGTTTTTCTGCAATTTCATTAATTTTATCCATGTTAGCAGATTGGCCATATAATTGAACAGGCATAATGGCTTTAGTATTTTCAGTTATCAAAGCTTCAATTGAATCTGGGTTTAATGTATAAGTTTTCAAATCAATGTCCGCGAAAACAGGTTTTGCGCCAGTGTAAACAATTGAATTTCCACTTGCAATAAATGTAAATGGAGTTGTGATTACTTCATCGCTTTCACCAATTCCACAAGATAATAACGCAACATGTAATGCAGCAGTACCAGAATTAACTGCGATAGCATATTTGGTTCCAATCCAATCAGCAAATTTTTGTTCGAATTCTGCTACTTTAGGACCTTGAGCAATCATTCCAGATTTTAAAACTTCAACTACATTTTCTATTTCTTCTTCACCAATTATCGGTTTTGCAACAGGAACTTTAATTTCAGACACAATTATCACCAAATCTTAGAAATTAAATTAATTATTATACTAATATTTAAATCTAATAATATTTAAAACATTACATAATCAAGAAAAGATTATTATGAGTGAGAACCAATGGGCGAATATAAAATTGAACAAATTGAAGAAGGATTAACAAAAATTGAATTTCCGAAATTTGATAAAGTTTCATCTGATGCACCTGTTTTTTATAACCCTCATATGGAATTAAATAGAGACTTATCCATTCTTGCAATCCAAGTATTTCAAAAAGAAGAAAACAGAAACATAAATATTTGTGACCTATTTGGAGGCAGCGGGATTCGCGGAATACGTTATAAAAACGAAATCGATGGCATTGAAAATGTTGCCATTAACGACATAAGCGAATTGGCCAATGAATACGAAAAACATAACATCAAATTGAATAATCTGGAGGATATTGAAGTTTATCAGCATGATGCCAGCATGTTTTTAAGGATGAAACGGGGTGAATTCGATGTGATCGATATCGATCCTTTTGGAACACCCTCACCATTTCTAGATTCAGCAGGATACTGCGCTCGCAGAAACTCATTATTGTGCGTCACAGCAACAGACACTTCCGCATTATGTGGAACTTACAAGGAGCCATGTATTCGCAAATATAATGCCAAACCTTATAAAAGCGAGTATTGCCATGAAAACGGAATTAGAATTCTAGCCGGTTTTGTAGCGCTAACTCTCGCAAAGTATGCCAAGTGCATTGATATAAAAATGTCACACAGTACTGAACATTATATGAGATTATATATAAAAATTGGAAAAGGTTCAAAAAAGAGCGATGAAACTTTAAAAAATATTGGTTATATTAGTCATTGTCCAAATTGTCTGCACAGGCAGACAAGCGAAGGAATAGCCAGCGCAATTGAAGAAACTTGTCCTTTCTGTGGTGAAAAAATGCTTCATGCAGGCCCTCTTTGGTTAGGAGATATTCAAAACAGGGACTTTATTCAAAAAATGATAGATGAAAGCGAACATAAAAAAATCAACACAGAAAAACAGGCATTGAAATTATTGAACAGTTGCCTTAACGAAGCAAGCGCACCAGTGACATTTTTTGACATCCATGCAGTTTGTAAATCACTGAAAATAAGTGCTCCTAAGCTTGATTTGATATTTGATGAAATAAAAAATCAAGGATTTATCGCCATCAAAACACATTACAATCCTTTAGGCCTTAAGACAGATGCAAAAATAACCGATTTGAAAAAAATACTTATCAATTTAACAAATGAATAATAATTATTTAAATGCATAGTTTAATGATATATGCCAATATAAAAATTATGAATATTATTGAAAATATAGAAAAAATAAGATAATAGTCATTTATAAGATAATAAATTACAACCAACAATCTAAAAAAATAATTAAAAATATATAAACTTTTAAATATTATAAACAATTAAATAAATTCTATACATTGACTACTTGCAAAATATTTCATGACAGTAGTCGTTAAAAGAAGTGATTATAATGGTAAAAACAAAAGATAATGTTGTAAAACTAGATGATACAGATATAAACATTCTAAAAATAATTAATGAAGATGTAAGAACATCTTATAGGCAAATTTCACGTAGTTTAGATGTTTCTGTTGGTACTGTACACAATCGTATAGACAAAATGGTTAAATCCGGCGTAATCAAAAAATTCTCACCAGTTATTGACCATGAAAAATTAGGATTTGTTTTAACCACAATCATCGGAGTTAGAGTTAAAGGAGGAAAACTTAAAAATTGGGAAGAAAAAACTTTCTTTAACAAAAATGTTGTGGGAATTTACGATGTTACAGGAGAATATGATGCATTTTTGATTGCTAAATTTAGAAACACAAACGAATTAAATGCATTCATTAAAGAATTATTAAAAGATCCGATTATAGAAAGGACATACACACAAACTGTTCTTGATGTTATTAAAGAAGATATGGGATCTTCAAACATCTTATAAATTTAACTTAACCAAAGCAGTTGAACAGACAACAACTGCTTTAATAATATTTTATAACAACTAACTATTTTTAAAAAAAAATATTATTTCAATTTAATAGAATTCACTACTTTTATATTCATAGCAAAAAATACATTCCAAAATCAAAACAATCATTAAAATATATAAATATAAACATTGTAAAATAATAATATTAAATTAAAATTAGAGGTTATCAAATTGTCCGTATGCTTACCCGACACCCAAGATGACACTCCAAGCATACCTATTAAACTAACAAGAGTAGGTGTAACTGGAGTAAAAAAATTATTACAACTTGAAAGAACAAATAAAAGACCTATAATCCTACTACCTACATTTGATGCATTTGTAGACTTACCAAATGATCAAAAAGGAGTACATATGTCTAGAAATCCTGAAGCTATCAGTGAAGTTCTCGAAACTGTCGCTAAGGATTCCACCATAGATGTTGAGTCATTATGTGCAAAAATTGTTTCTTGCATGATGACCAAACACGAATATGCAAAGCGTGTTGAAATATCCATGACAACTGATTTTATGTTTATGAGAGAGTCTCCAGTAACTAAAAACAAAACTCAGGAAATGGCTAAACTAAAAGCCAAAGCCATTGGTTTTAGAGATGAAAACGGCGATGTTACAATAAGAAAAAGTATTGGTGCTGAAGTTATTGGAATGACTGTTTGTCCTTGTGCTCAAGAGTCCGTAAGAGAATCTGATAAAAGCAAGTTATTAGAATTCTTAGATGAAGAAACAACCCAAAAAGTTTTAGATACAGTTACTTTCGCTTCCCACAATCAAAGAGGGGTTGGAACATTATTAATTGAAGTTCCAGAAGACAAAACTGTTAAAGCTGAAGACATTATTGAAATTATTGAAACTTCAATGAGTTCTCCAGTTTGTGAGTTATTAAAAAGACCTGATGAAAATGCAACTGTAATGAATGCACATAGAAAACCAGTATTTGTTGAAGATTGTGTTAGAAACATGATGGAAAAAATAGCAAACAAATACTCTGATTTCCCTGACGATACATTAATTACTTCACGTCAAGAAAATCATGAAAGTATTCACAGACACAACGCATTTGCTGAAAAAGTAACTACACTTGGCGAATTGAAAGAAGAATTGAATATTCAATAGGGTTTGATTTTAATGAAGAAGACTTATGAAATTGCAGGGCAGGTTATGGGATTTTTTGAATCATTCAAAGGATCAAGGCCTGCAATTAATAACGATAGAATATTGATTGTAAGAGGTCGTTCAAGAAAAGTTATACCTATAGCTGACTTCGATGCAAAGCTTAGTGAAATTGGAGAAATTATAGGCGGAACAGAACTAGATGCAGACTCATCAAAAATAGAAGAAATTCTCAAAGTTGGAGATAAGCATATTAAAGAAAGTGAGATTACTACAGGCGATGTTGATAATAGAGGATTCCTTAGAGTTAAAGAAGAATTAGAATCAATGGGGCTCGTAGTTGCTTATAAAATCTTTGAACTTCCAAGTTTTGATGTTGTTATTGCTATTTGGGAAGATAAAAATGAAATTCCTCCACTTTATGTGGAAGTTACTGTTTCCGAACGTGAAGATTAAACCATGACAAATTTAACTAAAGAAGAAATTCTCACTATATTAAATGCAACTGGCAATGATATTGTGGAATACATGTCAAAAACTGAAAAATATAGGGAGAACCATCTTATTACTTATTCTAAAAATATTTTTATACCACTGACCGAAATCTGCAGGAATGACTGTGGCTATTGTAATTTTAAAAAGAATCCTAATGATTCAGAAGTTATTATTCTAAAAACCAAAGAGGAAATATTAGTCGATTTAAAGGAAGCTGAAAAATACGGCTGCAAAGAGGCCATGTTTGCTTTTGGTGAAGATGCTGACGAAGAAGAAGTTGTTCAGAAAAGATTGCAGGAATTTGGTTATGATAAAATGATTGATTACATTGTTGATATCTGCCAAATGACCTTAGATGAAACCAGCTTACTGCCACACACCAATGGTGGGAACTTCAATTTTGAGGATTTAAAAAGATTAAAAGAAGTTAACGCATCAATGGGCCTGATGCTTGAAAACTCATCTTCCAGATTAATGGAATTGCCTGCGCATAATAAAAGTCCTGGAAAAAATCCAATTTTAAGATTGGAAACAATTTCGAATGCTGGAAAATTGAAGATTCCATATACAACAGGAATTTTGATTGGCATAGGTGAAACCAAAGAAGAAATAGCTGAATCATTACTGGCAATTAAAGATGTCTATGATGAATATGGCCATATCCAAGAAGTTATTATTCAAAATTTCACACCAATTGCCGGAATTGAAATGGAAAATTGGCCCGAACCAAGTCTTTTAGATATGATTCGAACCGTTATTGCGGGTTGTTTGGTTTTTAAAGATACTGATGTGAGCATTCAAGTTCCACCTAATCTGAACAATGAAACCGCACAAATATTTTTATTATGCGGTGCTGATGATTGGGGAGGAGTTTCACCAGTTAGCCCCGACTTTGTCAATATCACATCCCCATGGCCAGGAATTGATGAACTTGAAAAATTAACAAATGATGCAGGATTCGAATTAACTGAAAGATTGTGTGTTTATGAAAAATACATTAACGATGAATGGTTAAGTGAATACATATTAGAAAAGATAGCTAATCTATCCTAACATCAACAACCACATGCTCCACACCAGGGGAGTATTTTTTTATTTTATTTATTTTAAGTAATTCCACATCACGATTGCCCGCTTGAGATATTATCCTATCAACAGGCCTTGTGTTCATTAATTTTTCTGGAACTGTCTCATGATAGTGAAGTATTCCTCCTTCATTTAAACTGTCAATAGCTACCTTCAGGTAATGGTGAGTTGTTTTGACATACCCCATTAAAATACGATCTGCTTTATATTTAGGGGCAATCTCCTTACAATCTCCCAGGATAGGGGTTACATTAGTTAATTTGTTTAATTTAATATTTTCATTTAAATAAAAATAGGAATTCGGATTTATTTCAATTGAATAAATGTGTTTCGCATTTGAATGAACACCTATAGGAATAGAAAAGTAACCAATTCCGGCAAACATATCTAAAACGATTTCATCATCTTCTACAAGATTGGCAATTCTTAATCTTTCATTATTATTGCCTTTTGACCACATTACTTTAGCCAAATCTAATTTAAACAGACATCCATTTTCTTTGTTTACTGTTTCAGTTTCATTGCCATAAAGAATTTCATAAACAGGCTCTCTTTTAGTTCCTTGAATATGGTCAATCTTCATAATTGTTTTAACATTATGTTTTCTAGACAGACTTTCATAATCGTCATTAGAATAATTATTATCCAAGATTAGGATATCTCCTATTTTTTTATATTTCATGTATCCACCACTAAAAGAAAAGTTTATATATGCAAATATCTAATATTAATATTGTTAGTTTATACTAATAATTGATTCTGATTTTAAATAAAATTAATTAAACTAAATTAATTTATATTTTGTTATATTACCTATGAGTAGTTGAAATTAGATATTTTAAATACTTATATGAGGTGTATTTAAATGGATGATAAAATACTAGAAGGTACAACAACCGTCGGAATAACTTGCAAGGACGGAGTTGTATTTGCAAGCGAAAGAAGAGCTAGCATGGGAAACCTTGTAGCTCACAAAGTTGCAGAAAAAATATTTAAAATTGACGATCACATTGTAACCACCATAGCTGGTTCAGTTGGAGATGCACAAAGCTTAATGAAAGTCATTGAAGCGGAAGTTTCACTCTACCAGATGAGAAACAACGATGCAATCAGCGTCAAACCCGCCGCATCACTGACCGCAAACATCCTGCGTTCCGGACCAATGTATGTCCAGACATTACTTGGAGGAATGGACGGAGACAAACCATCTCTTTACTCACTGGACCCTGCTGGAGGTATGATTGAAGATACCTACATCTCAACCGGATCAGGTTCCATCGTGGCATACGGTGTTCTTGAAGACAGGTATAGGGATGACTTGACAACTGACGAAGGAATTGAAATAGCCATAAGAGCTATTAGGGCCGCTGCTGAACGTG
>JAZUAV010000057.1:0-13280 GCA_045638165.1 Methanobrevibacter sp. | reverse complement strand
CCTCCGACTTGTGATAAAATGCATAAAAAGAATTTAATATTAGTTTCTATATTAATATTAGCTGTATTTTTAAGTGCAAGTGCTGTAAGTGCAGAAAACTCTTCAATTATCGATGATAAATTAACCAACAGCACTAGCACTGAAGTTACAGTACAAACTACAGACACTAATGACCAAATTCAAGAAAAAATAAATAGTCTAAGCGATGGAGACACATTAACTTTTGAAAAGGGAGATTATAACGACATATGCTTATATGTCAACGCAACCAGCATTACAATTAACGGTAATGGTGCCACATTACACGGATTAAATAACCTAACAACAAAAGATTTAGGTGAAGTAATAGATGGAACCTATATTCCTGGCCGTATCCCTGAAATAATATCAAACAAAACTACTGAAGGAGGATATGGAATTAGTAATCCTGCAACATTATACATACTCAAAACAAATAACTTGGTAATAAATAATTTGAATGTTGTGGCAGGTACAAACAGTGGAACTGATAAAGGAGCTGAGACACTAAGATACAGCAATTGCCTTGTTTACAACTATCAATCAACAAATACCCAAATTATTAATTCAACCTTTGAGGGTTCAACATGGGGTATTTACTTCTACCAATCTACTGGAGGACTCATAGAAAACAATAAAGTTAAAAATCAAGGTGTTACTGGAATCTTTAACTTCCAAACTCCGAACACAATAATTAGGGGCAATACTATAACCAACGCAAAAAACCATGGTATCGATGTAAGACATATGGTTGGACCAAACGTTAAAGTTCTTGACAACAAAATTGTTGGATCTAAAGAAGGTATATACTTATTACACTCCGGAAAACACACTGTAACTGGAAATACAATAATTAACTGTTCATTAAGTTCAATTACATGTTGTGGAGCAAACAATATACTTATTGAAAATAACAATTTACAAAATTCAAGAATTGGTGTTTTATTATCCGGAAGTGCTCCTGTAGGGGGTACTTATGTTGGATATTCCAATATCACTATCGGAAACAACCAATGGAAATTAGATACATTACCCTTCCCACCATCATTCACATTCTATGTTGCTGAAGCAAAAAGCGACTACGCTACTGTTAATACAATGATGGGTACTCACAGCGATAGTCTTTATGGTGATACCTACACAGAATATACTGGAATTGAAGAACCAAGCCCTATTGAAGTTGATTATGACACTATTTTAAAACCTACCACCACTACAAAAACAATTACTTCTGGAATGACCAGTGCAGAAATTCAAGAAACTATTAATTCCATGAACAACGGAGATACTTTAATCTTTGAAGAAAATGCAGTATTTGAAGATGTATGCATCTACATTGACAAAAATATCAAAGTAATTGGAAACAACGCAACATTAAAAGGAGTAAATAGTGTAAGCTATGATTATGTGCCAGAAATAGTTACAAATAGAACTAGTGCTGGAGGATATGCAATTCCTAATATTGCGGTATTATATGTGTTAAATACAACTAATGCAGTTATTAGCAACTTAAATATTATAGCCAAATATCCTGGATATACCATGCCATGCCAACCAGGTACAGAAAATTACAACGCATATTATACAACAGGCATCTACGGTGGATTAAGCAAAAACCTGGTTATTACTGGATGTACCATTACTGGCGCTTCCTGGGGTATTTTCTTAGGTGGAAGACCAGACGGAGATTATAAATATGGATGTCAAAATGTAATTATAACAAAAAATACAGTTAAAAACCAATACACAACAGGTATTATGAATTTTGCATCACCAAATTCCATCATTGCAAACAATACTGTAACCAATGCAAAAAACCATGGAATTGATGTAAGATTCCCAGCAGGATTCGGAGCAAAAGTTTTCAACAATACCATTTCAGGTTCTAAAGAAGGTATTTACCTTTTACACTCTTACGGACATTATGTTTATGACAATATTATTTCAAATTGTAAAATCAGTTCAATTACATGTTACGGATCTCATGACGAGTATATTTATAACAACACTTTAAGCAAAAGCAGAATTGCAATTTTACTTGGCGGGTCATCACAAAACTCATTTTATAATGTAACCATTGGCCCCAATACATTTGATGGAGATAAATTACCATTCCCTCCAACATTTGCATTCACTCTTGCTAAAACTGAAGATAAATACAATGATGCAACAGGAGTAATGAGAACTTACTCTGATAAAGAAATTGTCACTATTCTTGCTAATGATGTTGAGACAATGCCAAATGAAGGCCAATTTAATGTTACATTAATTAATCAAAATGGTAAAGTTATAACAAATAAAGAGATTAGCATATCTATTGGCAGTGAAATTTATGATGTTAGAACTAATTCAGAGGGTATTGCAAGTATTAATTTGAGTTTAACTGAAGGAAAATACACTGCAATAATCAACTCTGAAAAAACTGATAATTATGCAAAAGCTACCGCCAATGCGACTATTACTGTTAAACAACCTAAAGCAGACATTGACATTTCTGCGGTTTATAATTCCGCTAACAAAGAAATTATAGCAACTTTAACTAACAATGCTACCGGCAAAGTTATTGCTAATGCTAAAGTACAAGTTGACATTAACGGTGAAACAACCACTGCTAAAACAAACACTAAAGGAAAAGCAGTAATCTCAACCGCAGATTTACCAACTGACACATACACAGCAACAATCTCATATGCAGGAAACAGCAAATACAACCCAGCAAGCACAAACATAACATTCACCACAAAAGCAGACATAATCATTTCTGCTGTTTATGATGCAACAAATAATAGAATTGTAGCAACTTTAACTAATGCGGCTACAGGTAAAGCAGTTTCCAGTGCTAAAGTGCAAGTTGACATTAACGGTGAAACAACCACAGTCAAAACAAACACTAAAGGAAAAGCAGTAATCTCAACTGCAGATTTACCATATGCTACATACACTGCAGTTATTTCCTATGCAGGAAACAGCAAATACAACCCAGCAAGCACAAACATAACATTCACCACAAAAGCAGACATAATCATTTCAGACATTTATGGCAATTCCCATGAATTGACTGCTACCCTGATTAATGGTGCTACCGGTAAAGCTATTTCAAGCGCTAGTGTTGTTGTTGATATTAATGGTGTAAGCACTACTGTTAAATCTAACTCCAAAGGTCAAATTAAAGCGGATGTTCCTGAGTTATCCGGTGGTGACACTTATACTGCAACCATTTCCTACAAAGGTAATGCTAAGTATAATGCTGCAAGCGCATCTGCTGCAATTAATCTTACTAAAACAAATATGGTCATTACTGCAAAATACGACAACAGCAATAACCAAATTGTTGCTACAGTGACTAATTCTGATACCGGCAAAGCTGTTACAAATACTAATGTTAAAGTTAGTCTTAATGGTGTAACAACTACTGTCAAATCCAATTCTAAAGGACAAGCAATAGTTTCTACAGCTAATTTAGCCCCAGGAACTTATATTGCAATTCTTTCTTACCAAGGAAATGCCAAATATAATCCTGTGAGCACAACAGCAACTGCTATTATAACAAGTTAAATTTAAATAAGGAGATTATATCTCCTTAAATTTTTTATTTTTAAATTATTAACTACTTTTTCACTAAATAAAATTAAAAAAAAGAATATTGCTGGAATAACATTTAATTTCGATGAAAGCAATAAATAGCTATTTTAAGTCAAATCTTTAAATCTGAAAAGAAAATATCCCCATTTTGGAATAGATATCTAATCACCTATAATTCTTTGGTTCCATCTTCAGTACCAACAATGACCTTATCCACCATATCCGAAAATATGCCGTTTTCAACAACACCCGGAATTGAATTCAAGTCAATTTCAAGGCATGCTGGAGATTCAATCTCATCAAATTTAGCATCAATCACAAAATTACCGTTATCAGTTATTACAGGACCATCCTTTCTTTGAGCCATCCTGATTTCACATTCGGCACCCATATCTTCAAGTGCTTGAATGACAACTCTGGATGCATCAGGCAAGACTTCAACAGGTACTGGAAATGTTCCTAAGTTATCAACACATTTAGACTCGTCAACGATGACAATGAATTCCTTTGCAGCATAATCAACTATCTTTTCTTTTGTATGGGCTGCTCCCCCACCCTTAATTAAATTAAATTGAGGGTCAACTTCATCTGCACCATCGACAGACAAGTCAATGTCATGTTCCTCCAAAGTGGTTATCGGAATATTCCATTTTTTTGCAATTAATAATGATTGAAATGAAGTTGGAATTCCTAAAACATTAATTCCTTCATCACGAATTCTCATACCCACTTTTTCAATGAAATAGTGAGTGGTAGAACCTGTACCTAGGCCTAAAACCATTCCATCCTCCACATATTCGGCAGCCTTATAACCTGCATTTCTTTTACTAGAATCGTTACTGCTAGCATCTTTCATTATATCACAAACCCTAAAGTAAGTTTATTAAGTTTATATCCTTTTTTACATTCTTCCTTATGTTTTCCATTATTTTCCAAAACAATGCATTTATCATTTTCCACAAGACCCTCTGGGAAACATAAATCATGAAAATCACATTTTTCATCACAATCCGGAGCTTCATATGTAAATGTTGATCCTTCAAAAATACTTTTTGAATCAGTTAGCAAGTCTATCTTTGCCCTATCGATTTCAACTGGAATAACTAAACCTCCAGAATGTATTGGGCATTTTTGTTCATTATCTTTTACTCCAGTAACAACATATTTTCTGTTCTTTTCAAGGTTATCAATACAGGAGGATTTAAATCTGCAGTTTTCACATTCGCTGGCCGGTCCTAAAAAAACAAATTCCTGACCTTCTTTTGCTAAATCTTTACCAATTAATGTAATCATTAAATCACCTCTGTTTTATATGCAAGTTCATATGCTGCTTCTTTTGATATTCCATTATCTCCTAAAATTGTGTATCTTTCAGGCCTAATTTCATGAGCCATCATCAATGCTTCGACAATATCCTCTTCAGCAATGTTTAATTCTTTTGCGGTTGTTGGAGCTTGAACTGCTTTAAGAGATTCTCTAATGGCCTTCCAGTCGCCGCCATGAAGATACATCATCATGATTGTTCCAACACCACATTGTTCACCATGAAGGGCAGGTTTGTCGAGTATTTTATCAAGAGCATGTGAGAACAAATGCTCAGAACCGCTTGCCGGTCTAGATGAGCCTGCAATGCTGATAGCCATTCCGCCACTAAACAATGATTTCATGACTATGCGTGCACTGGGTTCCAGATTAGGCTTAATATTAGCTATATTATCAGTAATCAAATGAGCTGACATTATGGATAACGCCGCTGCAGATTCACTGAATGATTCATTTTTTAATCTGTGTGCCAATTCCCAATCTTTAATGGCAGTGAAATTAGCCATTAAGTCTGCACAACCCGCAGCCAACAGTCTAAATGGAGATTGTGCAAGAATTTCAGAATCAGCAATGACCGCTATTGGTGAGTGGGCATTGACAGATATTGAAGTATTAGGATTCTTTATTGATGCCATAGGAGATACTATACCGTCATGTGAAGCTGTTGTTGGCATAGATACAAAATATACGCCTTTATTATATGAAGATAACTTAGCCACATCAATAACTTTTCCTCCACCAATACCTAAAACAGTAGTATCCGGTGTAATCAGTTCTTCAACTTCAGCTATTGATTCTTGAGATGCTCGGTCAACTTTAATTACATCATATTCAATACCATCTTTTTCCAGGCTTTCTATTGCAGGCTTTGCACCCACATCATATGTATGCACACCTGAAACGATTAAAATCTTTTTATCCAAATGCAAAGACTTACAAATCTCTCCAGTGTCTTTGATAATACCTGGATCAATGTAAACTTCACGAGGCATTTGTATTTTCCTATTACTCATAATATCTCCTAAATTAAATTATACATTAATATATATTTAACAAGTAATTATAAATAACTTTCTTAAAAACTATTCAATTAAGAATAATGGAAATAATTACACATTATCTAATTGTATTCTTTTAGATTTCTAAAATATTCGAATAACTTTAATACTTATTAAAAACAGATAATTTAATGTTATAAAAATTATTTTAGGTGATATGGTGGAAAATTTTGATGAATGGTTTCATGACATTTTAGAAAAGGCAAACATTACTGATTCAAGATATCCTATTAAGGGAATGGCTATTTGGATGCCATACGGTTTTCAAATAAGAAAACACACAATGAACATTATTAAAAAATTGTTAGATAAAGATCATGAAGAAGTATTATTCCCAATGCTTATTCCAGAAACCGAACTTGCAAAAGAAGGAATACATGTCAAGGGATTTGAAGATGAAGTTTACTGGGTAACAAAAGGAGGGCAGACAGAGTTGAATGAACAGTTAGCCCTAAGACCTACCAGTGAAACAGCAATGTATCCGATGTATGCATTATGGATCAGGTCACACATTGACCTTCCAATTAAATACTACCAAATCGTAAATACATTCCGATACGAAACAAAACACACCCGGCCTTTAATACGTGTTCGTGAAATTACCACATTTAAAGAAGCACATACTGCTCATGCAACCAAAGAGGAATCCGATGAACAGATTCAAGACTTTATTGAGATATATAAAGAATTTTTTGATGACTTAGGGCTTGCATATTTAATCTCAAAAAGACCAGAATGGGACAAATTCCCCGGTGCGGACTACACAATGGCTTTTGATGTGATAATGCCTAATGGAAAAACATTGCAGATTGGTACCATTCACAATTTAGGGCAAACTTTTGCAAAAACATTTAATATTACCTTTGAAGACAAGGATGGAGAACACAAATTGGTCTATCAAACCTGTGCGGGTTTATCCGATAGAGTTATAGCATCAATTATTGGAATCCACGGAGAAGAAAAAGGACTTCGCTTACCACCTAAAGTATCCCCTAACCAAGTTACAATAATCCCAATCTTATTTAAAAAAGGAAAAGAGGAAGTTTTAGCAAAATGTAGTGAAATCAAAAGTCAACTAGAATCTAAAGGCTTGAGAGTAAATATTGATGACAGAGATATCAGGCCAGGCAAAAAATTCTTTGATTGGGAATTGAAAGGAACTCCATTAAAACTTGAACTTGGACCAAGAGATTTGGAAAATAACATCACAATAGCCATGAGAAGAGATGAAGGCGAAAAAATAGAACTCTCTTTAGATGATTCATTAGCCGACAATGTAATTGAATTATTGGATAAAACAACTGAAAATCTTTCCACCGCTTCATGGGACTTCCAAAAAGAACATGTCAAATTTACAGAAGATATTGAAGAAATTCCCGAACTCGTTGAAGCAGGCAATGTCGTTAAATTCTACTGGTGCGGGGATGAAGAGATTGGAAAGCAAATCGAAGAAAAAACAGGTTATGACATGCTGGGCATCCAGGAAGAAGTATCCGAAGGCAAATGTATAGCCAGCGGCAGGGATGCAAAATACATTGCTTTAATGGCTAAAACATATTAAGTGATTTAAATGGATAATATTTATGCTATAATACCAGTAACTACATTTAAAAATGCTAAAACAAGATTATCTCCTTTTTTATCAGAAGATGAACGAGAAAAACTCCTAAAGGCAATGCTTCAGGATGTAACTGATACCTTAAAAAAGTATGTGGACAAAATCTTCATTATCAGTAGCGATGAAGAGGTATTGAGTTATGCCGAAACTTTAAACTTGAATACGCTTTTAGAAAATGAAAATTCCAATCTGAACAAAGCTTTGACTCAAGCGATGAAGCATTGCAAAGGAAAAACCAAAAAAATCATGATTGTTCCAAGTGATGTGCCATTAATTGGAAAAACAAATGTTAAAATGCTTATTGATGCGTCAAAAAGTCTAGACTTCATAATAGTTCCGTCAAAAGGCGGCGGAACCAATATGATAATCATGAAACCTATGGCTATTCGCACACGTTATGAAGGATTTAGTTATAAAGAGCACGTGAAAGCCGCTGAGAAGAAAAAATTAAATCCACAAGTTCATGACTCATTCTTTATGGCTCTAGATGTGAATACAACTGAAGATTTAGGGGAAATAATGATTCATGGCGATAAAACTCACACCAGAAAATATTTAAAAGAACTGAAAGTTAATGTTGAGTCTTTTCGTGGAAGTGAAAGGCTGAAAGTTACAAGAGCTGATTGAATGATTGTAATGAGCATAGCAGGGGTTGATCCATCAGCGGGAGCGGGTGTCTTTGCTGATTTGAAAACGTTTCAAGCCATTGGAGTTTACGGAACCGGAATAGTGACTGCACTTACAGCACAAAACCCATATAGATTCTTCTCAACACTACCAATTTCACCAGATTATATAGCTGAACAGATTGATTCCGTTTTAGATGAATATGAAGTTGAATTCATAAAAACCGGGATGTTATACTCTCCCAAAATTATTGAATTAGTTGCAAAAAAAGTCAAGGAATATAATCTAAAAGCAGTTGTTGATCCTGTCATGGTTGCAACTTCAGGAGGGGATTTGACCAAGGAGGATTTAGCTAATGCTTTAAATAAACATTTGCTTCCAAAATCCATATTAACTACTCCAAATATTGCCGAAGCTGAAAAATTAACTGGTATTGAAATTAACACAAAAGAAGATGCAATTAAAGCATCAGAAAAACTTATTTGCAATAACATCATCACTGGTGGGCATCTAGATGGCATTAACACCATAAACATTGATGGTGAAATTACAATTAAAAAACAAGAGTTGATTGAAACGGATAATCTGCATGGAACAGGATGTAACTTATCCTCAGCCATTGTTGCACATTTGGCAAAAGATAATGATTTAACAGCTTCCATCATCAAATCATTAGATTATGTTTATGAAGGAATAAAAAATGGTGATTACGGAACATTAATTGCAAAAATCCACTAATGATTCTAATTCCAACAGTTATTTATATCTAATTAACTAATAAGATATATTAAGAGGTGGAATATTGAAATTTAACAAAATCATGATTATATTAATTATTCTATTAACCACTTTTATGATTGGTTCCGTTTGTGCTAGTGAAAATGTCACAGACGATAATTTATCTCAAAATGACATTACTGAAGTTCCAACAAGCACAGCAAACGAAAATGTTGTTAGTGCAAATGAAAATGAAGTGGCTAATGAAATTAATATAACTTTTGACCAGCAAATGTGGGTGGAGAATTTAAGTGACATCCAAGTTCAACTACCAGAAAATGCAAATGGTACTTTTTGTTTGAAGATAGGTACTTTAGAAGTTTATAACCAAACAATCACCAATAAAACATTCAATATTCCAGTGCAACTTCCGAAACCAGAATTCCCCTACATTATAGAGAATATTTATCCGCCTAGAGATTGTACAGATTATAAAATTACTGCATTTTATAATGATATCAAATTAAATCTTACAATATCAACACTAAGCGTAATGAAGTTCCCATCCAATTATGAATATTGGTGGAGCATTTCAAGCGAAGTTCTTCAATATGATTCCTCAATTTGGAATTCAATCATATTTCCGCGTTCTGCAAATGGTATTGTAGAAATTTATGTAGATAATAAATTAATCAATAAAACAACCGTCAAAGGACCCTATGCTTATTATGATACTGATGAAGTAACTAAATTAGCTTTGGGAAAGCATACAATGAAAATAATCTATTACAATGACACTTATTATCATGCTGCTAATAGAACTATTTCATTTGAAGTGGTTAATGTTAAAATCGACATTCCCGCAACAATTTACATCGGCCACAATGATTGTATTTCAGTTGATGTATTAACAAACACATCAGGAACTGTTAAAGTTTATATTGATAATGAATTAGTTTATATTGGTGCTACAGATAAATATGGTAGCTTTTTATTATCACTAGAGAAATATTTGAAATACAATAGCAGTGAAGTTAAAATAGAATTCATCGGCGAGCAATTCTCTAGAGAAAAAATAGTGCCTATAGACATCACCTACGATTTTGGATATTATGATGGAGGTTCCAATTTCTTCTATGGTGAAGATAACATTATTGAATTAATTTTACCCGATTATTTGAACAATTCTTTATTGTCTGTTACAGTCAATGGCATGAAATTGAATTTTACACATCCATCATACTATATGAACAATATAGTTATAATCGATATTTCACAATTGGATGCTGGCAATCATACAATTGTAATTTCATATCCTGGAGACGCTCGCTATACAAATAGAACCGAAAGTCATAATATCAGTGTATTTTATAGAGTAGTTTATCCAAATTATAACGAATCTGGGAACAATCCAGTTTCACACATAAATCCACCAAGTAACACCAATGATAACTTTACACATCATGCTAATGGAATAACATACAGAACAGTGAAATTAGCAAATGGAAAATCTTCAAATAAAGTTAATGACTTAATATCTGTAAAACATGTTTATGGCGAAAACCGTTACAAAACTGATGATCTCATTACAAGTTCCAAACCAGAACCTGACATAATATCATCCGAAACAACCATAGATTTTAATGTGAAAGTTAAAGCAATAATGGTAGAACTATTAAAAATGCTCAAACAACATTTTAAGCTAATGGAAATACTTTTAAATCAAGAACTAATTCAAAAGCTATTACAAAAGTTACTATTACTCATATGATTTTAAAAAAAACTGTTGAAATCGGATGTAAAAAAAAGTTAAATAGGACATTCCTATTTAATAAATTTTTAAAAATATAACTATCATTCACCCATATCTAATTTTTCAACAATAGACTCTTGAAGTTGTATAAATTCTTCAGATTCTCTTTTTCTAGGTCTTTCAATATCAACTTCAATTACTTCGGCAATTCTACCAGGGTTTCTGTCCATGATAACGATTTTATCTGCCAGAAATACCGCTTCATCAACATCATGAGTTACAAAAACAATTGTATTTTCAAATCTTTTCCAAACCCCGATGAGTTGTTCTTGAAGCTTATGTCTATTTTGCATATCCAATGCAGAAAATGGCTCATCCATAAGTAAAATTGGTGAATGATTAAGCAAGGATCTGATAATTGCAACCCTTTGCTTCATACCTCCTGAAAGTTCATGAGGATAGCTATCCTTAAAGTCAATTAAACCGACACTTGTCAAATATCTCTCAGCAGCAGCAACGTTTTCTTCTTTTGAACCCTGCTTTGTCATTTCCAAACCAAATGTCACGTTCTGTAAAACTGTTAACCATGGAAACAAGGAGTATTGCTGGAAAATTACTGCCCTGTCACCAGATGGCTTTTTGACAATTTCCCCATTTGCAATAATTTCACCAGAGGTAGGATGATCAAGACCAGCGATTAAACGAAGAAGAGTTGTCTTACCACATCCAGATGGGCCTAAAAGACAAATCAATTCCCCATCATTAATAGTTAAGTTAATATCCTGCAAAACAGATAGTTTTTCTGTTTTTTTACTTTCAAAGGATTTATTAATATTTTTAACTTCAATTGACATTAACACACCTACCAGAATATCCTATCTTGAGCTTTTGTAAATACAAAGTCAAATGCCAGTCCGATTAAACCGATAACCAACATACCTACAACAGTAGTACCTGTATCAAATAGATTTGTTGCAGTTAAAATCATATATCCTAAACCACTGCTTGAACCAATCATCTCTGCTGAAATTGTACACATCAAAGCAATTCCAATACCTACCTTTAATCCAGAGACAACGTATGGAACAGCAGATGGCACCACTACTCGTCTTAAAACATTCCAATCGTTAGCTCCCAAAGTTTGAGCAGATTCAACCAAAACTTTATCAGTTCTTTTAACTCCGTCAATTGTATATACTAAAATAGGGAATACACATCCCATGAATATGATAAATACTGCAGGAAATGTTCCTATTCCAAACCATAAAATTGAAAACGGAATCCATGCAACAGGAGGAATCGGTCTTAAGACACTAATTACAAAAGTACATAAATCTTCTAAGGTTTTATACCATCCAAGCAAAATTCCGACAGGAATTGCAACAACAGATGCGCAAATTAAACCTGCAAACACTTTAAACAATGTATCAATAGTGTTATTAAGAAGTTTTCCATTCTTAATGACCACTAATGCAGAATTAACCACATCAACAGGGCTTGGTAGTATATATGAAGAAAATAACTCTATACCATCAGTAATAAAATACCAAAATAAGATTAATAAAATTGGTACAATCAATGGAATAAATTTATTCTTATAATTATCAAACATTTCATCACTTAATTAAAATTATTATACATTAATAGGTAGGTTATCATCATATAAAAACTTTAAAAAAAATAAAGAAAAGTTTAAACTAATATATGTAACTCAAAATTGGAACACCCCACCCCATTAATAAAACAGGCCACCCTAAATCACAGAATAAACATGAATGATAATGCAGAATGTGGAATAGAAATAGAAAGAAAATACAATATGAAAAAAGAAAAATAGTAAAGAGAAAAGTTAAGCCTTATCTTCTCTTTCTTCTTCAATAGCTTCAGTAACGCTATTTAAAATTTGAAGTGATTTGGAAAATGCAGGCATGCCAGAAGTTAATAATACAACTCTTAAAACATCAACAATTTCTTCTTTAGTAATGCCCAATACTTCAATTGCGCTTCTGATTTGTTTTTTGGTAGCTCTTGGATCTGCACGAGAAGCTGCAATACCAATAGCTATCAATTTTTGAGTTTTATAATCCAAGACCTTAGCATCCCATACTGTTTCATTGATGTTGGATACCAATTCATATAAATCAGGATGTTCATCTTTTAATTCACGAATACCTTTACCGTAATATACATCACCTTTCATATTAACCTCTCTCCAAAATAATTTTAATTAATTAATGATTTAATTTTTAAGTTATATATAATTAATAGCTAATTCATAAAAACGAAAACGTTTTTGGAGGTATATAAATTATGTCATCATCCTTTTTTACAGAAGAGTAGTTATTTGCAACCACTATACCATATTGACAATCATATTTGTTGATGGCATGTTTAATCTGTAGTTTCTTTTTCTTTCCACGACCCACCTCGATTGGAATGATGCTTTCGCAATCTTTTTGAATCAGAAAATCAACATTTCTTTTTTTGTCAGCATCATAATAGATAGTGAAATTTGTGAATTGATTATTGGATAAGTTAAACAAATTTGATGCAACTAGGTTTTCAAGAAGGAACCCTTCATAAT
>JAZUAV010000056.1:0-6124 GCA_045638165.1 Methanobrevibacter sp. | reverse complement strand
AAGCTTATGAGGAATATTTTGCTAATTTTGATGGAATTGAATCTTATAGGGTAATCCCTAATTGGGATGGAACAGGCACTATTAAATGTGTCATTGACCCTGGTTCTTCTGAGCAATTGAATAGAGCATATAATGATTTGCAGAATAAGGTTACTCAAGGAACAGAAGATATTGTAATGTTCGCTGCAGATAAGAAACCAATTGATATTTATGCGGTTGTTGATGTAGATATTGACCAAATTAACCCCTATAGTGGTGGGGAAAAGGAAGATATTAAAGCAAGAATTATAACTGCTATTAAAACTTTTATTGATGGGGGTTACATGATGAATGGTTCGTGGTATCCCGGTTTGTTTCTTGGTGAGGATTTCATCCCACATAAGCTTGCGGTTTTCTTAGATAGGGAAATTCCAGAATTAAAGAATATTACTTTTAATTATCCTGTGAGTTATATTAAGATATTGGATGAGGAAGTGGGTGTTAGTAAGAACATCACAATTGAGATGATTTAATATGAAAGATAGTTTGAAAACATTACTTAACATGTTCCCCTCTTTCTTGAATAAGAATGAGGGTAGTAATTTTTATAAATCACAATATGTGAATAATGAAATGTTTAGGGATCTGTATCAATCATTGTTTGATGTTGCTGAAAGTTTCAGATTAGATAAAAGATTATTTATTTTTCGTGAGCAGAATACTGCTTATGAGTATACAATTCATTTTCAAGCTAATTTTCCTAACTTAAAAAATGTAACAATCTATAAAAATGATGATGTCATATATAGTGAGTCTTATTCTTATGATGATAATGAAGATACATTTGAATATGATTACATCCACAGCACATTAAACGATGTAGAAGATGAAACTCTTGCAAATATCATACCTTCGGATAAGTTTAAACTTGTTGTTGAAACCTATGATGAATATTATTTAGTGAAAGGATTCCCTGAAAATGACACTAAACAAAATGATGAGTTTGATCATGATGAAAGTTTAGATGAAATTGGCGCTTTACATAATATTCCAAGAAAAAAATATCTAATAGTAAATTCGGATGACTTGTATCCTTCAACAGAACCTCCTTTTAATAATTGTGGAACTGAAGATGATTATCATTACATGCAACGTATTATTGAATACATGATACGATACCATACAACACCACTACCCGTTCTTGAGATTTGGAAATTGTATGGTATTGATGCCACAATGGAAAACAGGGAAAAACTATTATTGAAAGTTTTTGATGAAACAAAACATCCTTTTGATAATGAAACTGGTCTTGTAGGTGATTGGGCTCCTGAGCCATGGGAGCATAAAGATAAATGGTGCAATTATGAACAAGTTGGTGGGAAATTCTTATTTATCACTCCTGAAACAAACACTCCAATTGTAAATAATGATTTATTACTTAATTTTAGAATATTAGATGCATTTGGTAAAGAAATTGAAGAGAATTATACATATACAATCAAACTTCAAGATACGATTATTGCAACAGACATCACTGAAAACAATTTCATAATCTCAAAAAGTTATTTAAACACTAGTGGTGAATTTACAATCAATGTAGTCTGTTTAAACAAGTCTCGGAATGTTGTAGGTGATGAAACAGTTTATATTAAAGTAAGAGGTTGTAGTGATGCAGATTGGTATGTAAGTCCAGATGGTTCAGATAATAATGATGGAATGACGATAGAAACACCATTCAAAAATATTTACAAAGCATTACAGTCAGTTAAATCAAATGCAAATCTGATTGCTTGTGCAAGTGGAAATTATTCTGTCACACAGAGAATGAGTGTTCCACAGTCAACTGTTTTAATTGGTTGTGGTGATGTAAATATTATAAACAATAATACTCTTGAATTCTTCAGATTATACAAGAAAAAATCACTTAATATTCAAAACATCACTCTTAAACATGAGGATATTTCAACAGAGGTCATTAATGAAAAATTTGTAAATATGGGTAATACAGAGTTATTTGTCAAAATACTTGAAAATGATATGGATGGAGTTGATGAATAAATGGTAGATAAAAAATGTAAATATTTCAGGCATGAACCGTACATGACTCCAAATAACTATGATATTTATTTGAATCCATCGGAAATCCCAGTAAATATTCAAAAAGAAAATGTTGATGATTTACAACGTAGATTACAGAAATTGATGCCCCTAAGTAAATTCATACATATCAATTTCAGTACTGATTCTGAAACAATGTCAGAATCAAATGGTTTTGATGTTTCAACACATCTTAAAATTAATAATATGGAAGTGAACTTCATATGAACATCAGTGGTCATTATATCATTAAATCAAATGAAAAAATAATCTTACAAGGCACGAACATTATAACACGATTAGGTGAATCTTTTTTTATGAATAGGCTTGTAAATTCAGAGTTTAAAACATTACAATATATAATGTTAGGAACAAGTAAGATACAACCTCAGAAAACAGATTTACAACTTGGAAACGAAACAGTTAGAAAAAAAGCATACTATGAAATTGACTTAAACAAGAAACAAATCAAACTTTCATGCAGTTGTAGTCTCTCAGAAGTATTGAATACAACTGAAATTGGAACAAGTGATGGTAATATTTTGATAAGTCATGATGTTTATCAGAGAATCACAAGAAGCATGCTTGGAACTGTTGTAGATAGTGTTGAAATTGAATATATCTTTGATTTTTCAACATCAAGTATTAAGAAGAATTGGTTATCTTATTCCCTTGAAGATAATGAAACAGTTAATATTTATTACACTCCTGAAGAAAATATGGTTGTTCGTGTAACTGAAGAAGATTATTCTACTGGACAGAATGGATACCATGCGGTTAATAGTGTTGATGATTTGAAAACTCATCCTGGTGCTTATTATTATGATCCTTTTTCAAAGAATTTGTTTATTAGAACTTTAAATGATGGAGACCCGAATAATTCCAAAATTGCAGTGACAACAAGGTGAAGATTATGAGTGAAAAATGCAATCCTAAGTATCGAAATTTGAATACAATTCAATCTTTTAGTGAACAGCGTTATGCTACTGTACAATGGGCAGAGCAAAATTGTGAAAATGATGAATACTTGAAACAAGAAGTCGATGAACTTAATTATCGTTCGCCTGCAAGGATAAGGAAACGATGGAACCCAATATTAATCGATGATGATAATAGTTATGGTCATCAAGCTAATCTTGATGGTACTGTAACCTTCTCAGAAAAGGTAAGTGATATTATTTCGATTGATTTCACTGACATGTCTTATGTTGATAAAAATAAATCTGATGTTGTTTTTAAAAATTATGTTGATGAAGATGGCATAACTCATAGGTACGCAACAATCCCTAAGCAAAGGATTGGAAAAGAAATTACTAATTGTAGAAGTCTAGAAGAAGGTACTTATGCGAATACTGCATGGTATGTTGGATTTGATAAAAGCAAACCGTATCATATTCGCCCTGACTGGATTAAAGACCCATTCGATTCAGAAATTCCATCAGTTTGCAGAGCTCAAACATTCATGATACCTGAAAAAGACCAAGATGGGATTGATATTGTAAATGCAGAATTATCTGGTGTGGATTTAAGAATTAAAAACAATGGAACAACAAATAGTAATTGGGGAAGCCCTCTCTTTGTTCAATTATGGAAAACCAAAAAAGTTAGAGTTAGGAGAACACAATGGGATGGGATTAAGAAAAGAGAAGTTCCTACACCCCATGAGGAATATGATGAAATCTATTATCCAAGTGGTACTCCAAAGACAGCACTTGCCACTTGTGTATTTAATCCAGATGTAATTCAACCACAATACCAAAATTTCTTATTTGATAAAAAAGTCATTGTACAAGGTGGGGAACATTATGCAATTGTTATGTTGTCTCCATTGAGTCATTGGGAGCATTGCCCACGGATTGCTGGATGGGGTAGAAATTGTCATTATGATAGAACACCAGATGGTGATGCTTTCTTAAGTGAAGATAACGGCACCACTTGGCAAAGATACGGGAAAACAGACCTCAGTATTGGCGAATACAATATGGGGCAGTTAACTCCTATGGACTTCCGTTTCGCAGCTAGAATGCAAATGTACACATCAGGTTATGTTACTGATGAAGATTTTTATCTTTACTTGAAACCTATACATTTAAACCCAATCAAAGCAATACAATTAGTTTCTATTGGATGGGGTGATGAATATCAAGACCCGAATTTGAAATTGGAATTTCAAGTTTCAAAGACTGGTAAAGCGGATAGTTGGGAGCCACTTAACACAAATGATTTATCAATAAGGTTTGATCCTGATGGCGATACTGGAGAATATCCTCATTTCGCATACATTAGGGTTAAAATGAGTACCACTGATCCAAATGATGCACCATACTTAAACAGTTTAAAAGTCATTGTTGACATGGACATCCCAAAAGAGATGTATGTACGTACAATAAAGTATAACCCTAAAGTCACTCCAATGCTCGGTGCTAGTGCCTGGTCAAAGTTCTATAGTAAGTTTGAAACTGAACCTTCAGTAAGTGGGTCATGTGAATTAATCTCAGAAAAAGTGAGCATTGAACATTTTGACATTATCACTGCAAATGAATTACCTTTTTATGCTCATATTCCAGGATTGGATAGTGATAAACTCGAGGATCTTGATTTAAGTGTTCGTTATAATTATTTAATGAATGATGCAAATGCATTGAATATATTGAAAGCGAATAAAGTCTATGTGAAACCATATAATTATACCATTAATGGCCGGTCAGAAACTCATCCGATGAGTTTTGATGAAGGTATTAAATTTGAGAATAGTCCAGCATATCCTATTATTAGTGCAAATTTAAATCCTTTCGGAAATGGTTTAGAAATGCCATTGGCTGAATGGATTGATTATGTCTTTGATTACGATAATGACGTCCTTATTTTTAATGAAGTGATGAATACATACAAGAATGGAAATACTCCTGTAGAAGAAGGTATAGCAGAATACTTGCCAGTAGGTACATTAGAGGTTTTATATAATCCTATTTTCATTCAAAATTTGACCTCAAAAGATGTGGGTATTCGTGAAGATGGTGAAGGTTTCATACTTGATTATTTCAAAGAAGAGTTCATTATCAATGAATCAGATGTTGAAAAAGGTTACATTCCATTGAAATTCCCTCCATGTGATCCTCTGCGTGAGTTAGTTATTGATGATACGGAATACTTGGAGGATATTCATTTTACTGTTGATTATGTTAACAGGAGAATTAACTTCAAAATAATCGATGATGTTCAGTCAGCAACATTACTAACAGAAAATCTTGGAAAAGAAATGTATGTAGTATATACTCCGGCATTAGAGGATGCTGGGTTGATTATTGGATATCGTGGTATTAGAACTAACACTGATAAGCAAATGAAGATTTATGAGAATTATATAGAATACAAGGTGTAAAAATATGGTTACTTTTAAAGCAAATGTGTATCATGGAGACAATGACAATCCCATTGGTGCAGAAGTAATTGTTTATGATGGGAATACTCCTATCGATTCAATAGTAATTACTTCAAAATCAAGTTATGATGAACTTAATGAAGAGATTAAGAATTTATCATCAGATTTCGTTAGTTTTCGTGAAAATTCTGAACTTAGTGGACAAACTATTGAAGATATTCTTTCAAACTCTGGGAATGAAATTATTATTAATGCAAGTCTCTTAAATGGTCATTCTGCAGATTATTATGCAAAAGCGTCACAAATTTCAGAGGTGTATAATTATAACATCTCACTATCAAAGTATAACGTTAATGTTGGCACCGAAGTGACTGTTACTGTAAAAGTAACAAAACAAAATGGAGTTCCTGTTGCTAATCAAGCATTAATTGTTACAAAAAATGGGGATAATAATTGGAAACCTAATGCAGCTACAAATAGCAACGGAATATATAAAACAACATTCACACCCGGAGTTGAAGATGTGGGTCTTGTAACTTTTGGTGTGGTGAATCATAAAGTTTCATTAAATGTACAGGGATGGGTAACCTTATATGATGGTAGATTTGGGGAAATTAAAACTAATGGTGAGTTAGTTTCATGTTACTTCATTTCAGCAGAGAGAAA
>JAZUAV010000055.1:0-19675 GCA_045638165.1 Methanobrevibacter sp. | reverse complement strand
GACTATTATGATTTAGATTATGTTGTTAGCTTTGATGGGGAATTTGAGTTATTTAAAGAAATAAATTTGTTTGAATTAAAATGAAATAATAACTAACTTTATATACTAAAAGGAATTAAATAACATTTAGTTACTAAAAGTAAGTTTATTTAAGGAGGTAATTTATTTGGCATTTAAAGATTATTTTAGATTTAATAAAGATAAAACAACATTCATTTTCGTTGGAGGTAAAGGAGGAGTTGGAAAAACTTCCGTTTCATCTGCTACTGCATTATGGTTGGCTGAACAAGGTAAAAAAACTTTAATCGTATCAACTGACCCTGCCCATTCTTTAGCAGATTCATTGGAAGTGCCTATTGGTAGTTATCCGCGTGAAATCAAAACAAATCTGTTTGCAGTTGAAATTGATCCTGATGAAGCAATGGCTCAAAAGCAAGCGGCTCTTGAAGCTCAAAAAGCATCAAACCCTTCTGATGAAGGGGGATTACTTGGAATGGACTTTTTATCTGACCAATTGGATATGGCTTCTTCATCTCCTGGTGCCGATGAAGCAGCTGCATTTGAAATGTTCATGGCAGTAATGAACTCAGACGAATATGATGTTGTTGTATTTGATACAGCACCAACTGGGCACACTTTAAGATTATTGTCATTCCCTGAAGTAATGGATTCATGGGTAGGTAAATTGATGTTGGCTAAAGCTAAATTGGGAACCGCAACAAATGCCCTTAAAAAAATAATGCCATTTATGGATGCAGTTGATGATCCTCAAACCTCTGAAGATTTAAAAAGAACCAAGGAAGAAATCGACAAGGCAAAAGAAGTTTTATCCGATCCGGATAGGACTACATTCAAGATGGTCGTGATTCCGGAGGAGATGTCCATATACGAATCAGAAAGGGCATTGGAAGCGCTTGGAAAATATGATATTACTGTTGACAGTGTCATAGTAAATCAAGTAATGCCGGATATGTGTGATTGTGATTTCTGCCACTCAAGACATAAATTGCAGCAAAAACGTTTGGCTTTAATTGATCAAAAATTCCCAGACCAGCACATTGCCGAAATTCCTTTGTTTAAGGATGAAGTGAAAGGTCAGGAAAAGTTACTGAAATTGGCTCACATCCTATATGATGATGAAGACAATGATGAAGTGACTCAACAAGCCATTCAGCTTTAAAAAAATAAAATAAGTTAAAAATAATTTGTTTATTTTAACTTTCAAATTTCTTCTTTTTTAAAAAAACATTGACAGATTGGAATAATTACAAGTAAACTTAGCAAAATCCAAGCTATTGAAATGACATTCATGGTTATTAATCCATAAACAAAAACCAATATGAACGCCACATCCAATATTTGCAATACAATATGTTGGTTTCTAAATTTTTCTAAAATTTTTTCATGTTTCATTTTCACTGCCCCTTCCAGCTTTCATCCCAATATTTTGTAGGCATGCTGAATGGTGTCCAATAGTCCTCACTGAAATACTTGTAGGTTTCTTTTTTGGTTAACAGTTTTGTTTTTCCATTGCTAATATAAATCGCATTATTCCTATTCAAACTTAAGTCATTATTGATTTTAACTTCAATGTAGTCATATCCTCCTTTTTTATTTGGAATGTTATAGACTTTCTTTCCTTGTAGATATCCTGGTCGTGTAAAGGTTAGTATATCCATTGTTTTGTGCCATTCCTTTTCGTTCACCATATTGTTCCGGTACATTGTTCCTCCACTTTGAATCAATGCCATTGCTGAGAATAATCCTGCACAGGCAGACGGAACACCTTCCAATGCATGTTCTAATAGATATTTTATACCCATATATGCTAAAACTGAAAAAGGATGAATATTATTCAGTTTATCAGTTAATTCATAAATTCCCGGTGCAAATATTCTTATTGAATTTCTGATTCCGGCAATCATGTCTTTGGGAAGTATTAGGACACTGCAACAGTCATTGCAAGTGGACATGCTTGATCCTTTGTATGTTGAGTTATTTCTATATTCTATAACGCTTGCCACTCCACTTGTACAGTTTAAGACTATTGCTGATTTATTTTCTGAAAAAACATATAATAAATCTCCTAATTGTACTATGCTAAATTCATTATGGCTAATTGAGTTTAATACATTATCTAGAGAATTGCTTGTATCAGCCATGTATCTCTCACTAACTGGTGAAAGAACATATTCTTCAATGTTTGGCAGGTTCAGAGAGTTCATTAGTCTGAATAGGATAGTTTTATTCTGATTTCCTTTAACGGTCATTCCCATATCAGCATTTAGAATGTTTAAATAGGTATCATCTAAGTTGATTCCTCCTAAGATTGTGAGTGTATTTCCTCTTTGCCATGTGACGCCGCATTCTTTTGCGTATTTATCTGCCAGTTCATCTGCAAGCCAAGCTGTTTCAAGGGAAGCTAAATGCATTCCATAAACATTCATTACACCAAACCTATTTAAATAGTTTGGATTTTGGTCAATCCAATTTTCCAAAGTTTTTTGAGTAATTTTTTCTTTTATGATTGTATAGGATTGGAGTACTTCAAAACCATAAGCTTTCTTATATTTTTCGCTGAATCCATAGCTTATGCTTTCTATTTTCTCTAGTTCTTCTTTTCCATCAATTATAAATTTCGTTGTTATGTATTCTTTAGAATTATAACCTGCAATACTTCTTTCAAAATATGTATATGTCGCGGGGTTGCCCGTATTTGTAAACACAACAGGGTTTGATACATGGTTTGTTATTTCATAATAAGCAAAATCTGTGTTTGCTCTTTTATAATACTTAGCCAGGCTATACTTTACTCCGGTTTCGTCAAAATATTGTGTTTGAATTGAAACTTTGGCAATTATTGTGTCATTTTGCATGTAAGTTAAAACTTCGCTGTTTTCAATGCCTTTATTTGCATAAAAACCAAACAATTCTACTGCGCCGTTAATTTTGTTTCGATATTCTATTTCTGTGCAATCCGATTTTTTTGTAATTATTATGCCGCTGTCAATTAAGCTGTTTTTATTAGAAGAGCATAAAAGACAACCACCATTCAATGGCAATAAATAACTTTTTTCTTCCATTTTCACTACATCTCCATTGGAAGTTTTTCCAGTTGCAAGCTGATAAACCTTTGATCCGATTTCCACCGTGAAAATTTCTATTTTTGGCATCTTTACAGTTCCGTTTACACCAGTCTTAAGAGAATATTTTGCATTTGGATATACGTAGGGCAATGTAATGTTAACATAATTGGGAATGGTGGTTATATGTTTAATGGAAGATGTTTTGATTAATTTGTTAACTGTAATCTTGTTTTTAACTTTAATATTATCATATTCGGTTGTTATTGTGTATTCCCCAGCCTTTAAATTTATGCCTAATTTAATTTGCCCGTTTTTATCTGTTGAACGGGTATATGTTTTTCCATTAACCTTTAATGTTATTTTCTTGTTGGATGATGGGTTTCCGGAGGTATCCAGAATTTTTACATTAAATTCGCTTCCGTCACTTTCATTCATTATCAGATCTTTTGTTATAATCAAAGATTTGATGGTAATTGATTTAATTACATTCTCAGATGTTTTGGGGTTTATTGATGTAATGGAATATTTTCCGGGCTTAAAATCAATATTTAATTTTGCAATTCCCTTACTGTTCGTTTTAACAAAATAAGTTATTGAATTTATTTGGAATTTGACCGGAGTATTTTTTAAAACGTTTCCTTTCGCATCATAAAATGTGGCGCAATAAGAAGATGTATTTCTGTAATACTTTGTAAAATCATCACATTTTATTGTGCTTTTGATTGTTACGGTACTTTTCACACTTGCCTTTTCATATATGTCTGTTCCATCAAATGTGGTTGTTACTTTATATGTTTTACTTTTCAAATTTAAATTAAGTTGTCCTATCCCATTTTTATTTGTTATAATGGTATGTGTTCCTCCATTCATTGAAACTTTAAGTTTTGCATTGCCTATCGGCTTTTTATTTTGGTCAGTTAATGTTACGATAAGTTTATGTCCATCATGGTAATACATTATTACATTAGGGACTTTTAGAGTAACTTTTTGTTTATTTGTTGTACTGAGCATGTTCTTCTCTAAGCTTTTTTCTAATCTGTTTTCATCCTCGTTGCTGGTGTTTTGAATTTCAATATCCTCATCCATGTTGCTTGTTTGAAGTGTTTTTTCGTTGCTAACATTGTGGATTTCAATATTTTCATCTACATTGCTTTGTGATAGAATTTTTTGGGTTTCATTTTCACAATCCGCTGCCGATATGGCGGAAATTAAAAATAGAAATAAGAAAATGAAACATATGGTGTTTATTTTCCGATTCATAGTATCTACCTTGATGTCAATTTTTTGTTAAAATTAACAATTAGACTATGTAAATCGGATTATATATGCTTTAATTTTAAAATTAAATAGTAAATGATTATTAGAATGGGTTTTTAAGCTCAATTATCTTAGTAAATTACCATTATGCACATATATGTAAATTCACTTTCGGCAATTTCCTTTAAAGTGGAATCAACAATTCTTTCATCTGGGTAACTTAATCTTTCACATACTACAACTTTCCTGTCTTCATCAACGCCGTTGTCAAGCAAGAATTGGGCCATGTCTCTTACCTTTCTTGATGGAAGGGCTATTGTAACTTTTCCATTGTTTATAACAGGCAATATGTCTTCTATATTTTCTCTTCCATGGAATGTCATTACATTGGCATTATCCCATTGGATTTGGGTTCTTGCGGCGGCTAGTTGAAGTGAACTGATTCCAGGTATGACTTCAATTTTTTCCTTGTCAAAGCCTTTTTCACTGGAAATTCTTAAAACGGTATTCAATACTCCTGAAAAACCGGGATCTCCTGTTGACAATATCGAAACGGTATTCCCACTGATGGCTAGCTCAACACCTTCTTCAAGTTTTTCTACTAATTCCTTAACGTTAAATGCAATTTTATTATTGACCTCATCGAATAATTCAATTGCTCTTGTACTGCCGACAGTATAATCGCTGGCTTTAACAGTGTCTACCGCTTTTTTAGTTAAGTATTCGCTTGATCCGGGACCAATTCCAATAATATAAATTTTTCCTGTCATTTTTATCATCAATATTTGATTTTTTTAATTAGTGTTTTATCAAGACAAGCCATATTTTCCAGTTGCTATATTGTATAATTTGTTTAGTTATTATTTATTTTTTTAGTCGATTTCAAGCAATAAGAAATAGAAGCTTGGGGACATAATGAATTGCTTTAACGGCTGTTTTTTGGATTCTTGCTTCATGGGCATATTGATTGGTTGGGTGTGATGTGGAGAATTTAAGCATTTTTTAAATTCATTATTTCTTTTTTTAGGAATCTGTAAATTGATTCTGATCCAATTAACTCGCCAGGATTTTCCCATTCGGATGGATATATGATAAATGGTTTTGTCTGATTGCCTCCAAGGCCGCCATGACTTCCTATTAATTCTTCAAATGCACAAACTTCATCATTTTCTGAATCATAAAAGCTATTGATTAATATGTCTGGCATATTATCGAATGTATTTTGTCTTTTAAGATGTTTTGTAGCATTCTTTCCAAAATCTTTAAGTGGATTTTCACCAACAACTTTCCCATTATCGATGTAGTTAATTCCATTTTGACCTATTGCCATTGCACCATTGCTTAAAGAGTTTACAAGTATAAATCCAATTCCTGAATGTTTAACAAGACCAGGAATCAAATCCGGAAACAACATTACGATTTCCTCATAATTCAGGCGCTGTTTCCATTGTGTTAAATAAATTAATCCTAAGTTCCCTGATCCTAAAACTATTAATTCAGAATCTTTTGCTTTTTTGGTGTTGTTTTCAACACTTTCATGACTTCTGATATAGTCCAGACTATCAGAATAGTTTTTCCGTAAATTCAGGTACTGTTCATTTTCAAAAATCATTGCAGGCCTTTTATTTTTAATTTCTTCCTTTATGTTTTGGATGGATTCGTGTTCATCAAATAAATCATCACGAATATCCTCAAATTTTTCTTTAATACTTTTTATTTGTTTGTTTTCGGGGATAACGGCATCCCTAAAGTGATCGATATTGTATTTGTTTTCAAATACTTTCAAGTCATCTGGGAGCAATCTTCTAACATAATCTCCTAATGTAATTCCGTATCTTTGTTTGAATGTTGCCCCTTTACTTTGGCCGTGATCGGATAGTATTACTAGTTTATAATCTCTTTCACTCATTTCTATTGCTGTTTTTAATCTTTGAAATTGCAGGTCAATCTGTTTTAAAACGCCCCATACGTCGTCATCCTCTACTCCAGAGTGATGAGCCACTTCATCGTAACCCATAAATGTTGCGTATGCAGTATCTATATCTCCCGTTAATATTTCTCCAGTCAAAACTTCAGTAGTGGCTTCTCTTAAAACAACATTAGCGCCGGCTCTTACGGTGGCATAAACGATTGTTCTTCTAAGTCGAGGTTGTATATTTTTCAAATTGTGAACCAGTTGCGATTTCAACTCTAATATGATGTCCCATAAAAATAAAACGAATATTCTTTGAAAGTTATATGCATCTAAAAAAACTGTGTGCAATGACTTATTGTATAATCTAGTTAATCCTTGTAGTTTGGATGATGTTAATGTAGAATTTTTACTATCTCCTGAAAACATATTGGCTATGCTGATTCCATTCACAAGCAAACCTTCTCCATTACTAATTCTTCTTTCAAGTTTGGGGGCATCACTTAATTTTCCTGAAACTAACATTTGATTATTATTTTCCTTTTCAATCCATCTATATGCAACAATGTTTTTGTTGTTCCCATGTAAAATTCCGGCTTGGCTTGCACCGGTTTGCGAGGATAAATCAGTTTCCCATTCTTTAAGAGTATGTGATTTTTCATCTAGCCATTGTTTTAAATTTGGCATTATATCATTAGCAATTGCTTTTTTTAGTGTATTGATGGATAAGCCATCAATTTCAAGCATTATGACTCCGGAATATTTTTTTTTATAGTTTGTTTTCCTTTTTTTAGAATATTTTAAAATATTTTTTAGATATCTGTCGAAATAGTTTGTATTTGTAATGTTTATAACGAATGTTGTAAATATGGCCATTACAAGGGGGACCTGAAAAACTGCATATATTTCAACGTGGACTTCTGGAATAATGCAGGACACGATATAAAAAATTAATGAATTTATTAGGATTGCCCCGATGCCAAATGTGAATATGATGAATTTCATAAAGAATCTTTGAAAAAGGGGCCATAATAATGAATTTGCTATAGCTATTGCTACTACAATGATAATGGCATTATACCAAGGGCCAATTGTGAAATTGGCATTGATATAGTCCACTCCATAGATGGCCAATAGATTAGCTGATATTAATAAGATTATTGTTATTAACGTTTTAGAATACGATATAAACTTGTTTTTAATCATTCTATCTGTATTTTTTGCTTATTTTTACTTTTTAATGTTATTATCGTGATTTCTGGTTTGCAATTTATTCTTATTCTAAACGAGTTTGTTCCAAGGCCTTTGCTTGTGTATTGAATCATATTTCCAATTTTATAAAGGCCAACTGGGTATTTTGTTGAGTTCGGTCCTCTGAATGGTGTTGTTTCGAATTTTGGAATTATAAATTGGCCTCCATGGGAATGTCCTGAAATTTGGAAATCGATTCTATCTGTTTTTGAGGATTCTTTTGCAAAATCCGGCTCATGTGCAAGCAAAATTGTAGGGATACCATCTTGAAGTTTTTCCAATACCTTATCCAAATTGTCTGCACAAACGGTACAGCTGTCTACTCCGGCAAGGTTTATGCAGTCTTCTCCTTTTTTAATGGCATAAACATCATTGCTTAAATCAACAATATTTGCATTCTTGAAAATTTCTCTAATCTTGGCTGCATCCATCCAATGGTCATGGTTTCCCAGAACGCCGAATTTCCCATATTCTGCATTCAGTTTTTTAAATGAATTTTCTAAAGACTCTTCATATTCCTTCAAATTATATGAAAAATAGTCTCCGGTCAATGTAATCAAATCGATATTTAATGTATTAACATAATCCACGAGTTCATCCAAGTATTCTGGATTTATCCATTGGCCTAAATGGACATCTGTTAGGTTTAAAATTCTGAAATTGTGAAAATTCCAGCCTAAATTCTCTAATTCGATATCAATTTCAACCAAATCAATTTTTTTCTCATTAAACTTTTTATCCGGCAGGGAATAGGTCATTGCATCTTGAATGCCTTGGCGGACTTTCATGGCTTTAGGTTTGTCAACATCTTCATCTTTCATTAATTATAATATGGCTTGTGAAACTATTTATATTTTAAAAAGCAAATATTAAGTTGTTATTAATTTTAATGTGATTATTATGCTTCAAATTGCAGTTTGTGGAAAACCAAATGTTGGAAAATCCTCATTTTTCAATTCAGCAACAGCTTCTAGTGTAGAAATGGCTAATTATCCATTCACAACAATTGATGCCAATAAAGCAGTTGCACATGTAATTAAGGATTGTCCATGTAAAGAGTTAGGTGTTACTTGTAATCCTCACAATTCAATTTGTATTGATGGGAAAAGATTGCTTCCAATTGAATTGATTGATGTTGCAGGATTGGTGCCTGGAGCACATGAAGGAAAAGGATTGGGTAACAAGTTTTTAGATGATTTAATGCAGGCTAAAGTATTTATTAATGTTATTGATGCTTCAGGTTCTACCGATTTGGAAGGAAATCCGGTTGACCCAGGAAGTCACGATCCGCTTGATGATTTAGAGTTTTTAGAAAATGAAATTGTAATGTGGATGTATGGAATTTTATCAAAAAATTGGGTTAGGCTTGTTAGAAAAATCGGTGCCGAACATTTGGATGTTGCTAAGGTATTATTTGACCAATTGTCAGGTACTGGAATAGCTATTGAAGATATTATCGAAGCAAAAAGAACAATAGAACCGGATTTTAATAAATGGGAAGAAGATGATTTAATTGAGCTTACAAGAAACATTTTGCATATTGCAAAACCAATGATGATTGTAGCAAATAAGGCAGATTTGCCAACTTCTCAGGCTAATATTGAAAGAATCAAGGAAAAATATCCAAATGTAATTCCAACTTCTGCCGAATCTGAAATTGCACTTGTAAGGGCTGCTGAAGCAGGTTTGATTAGCTATGTGTCCGGGGATGATCACTTTGAAATTCTTGAAAAGGATAAGTTAAATGCAAATCAGCTAAAAGCTCTTGAGTATATTCAAACCAATATTTTAGATAAATATGGGAGCACTGGAATTCAGGATGCTCTGAATTATGGCATTTTTGAATTGCTTGACAGAATTGTCGTCTATCCAGTTCAGGATGAACATAAATATACTGATCAAAAGGGTAATGTCTTGCCTGATGGATTCCTGGTTCCAAAAGGTTCAACTCCACGTGAACTAGCTTACATTGTCCACACGGACATCGGAGATAAGTTTATGCATGCTGTTGATGCAAGAAGGAATATGCGTGTAGCTAGTGACTATGAACTGAAGGATGGAGACATTATCAGTATCGTTACAAGAGGTTAACTCCTCTTTTTTTTTTATTATTTGGGTGATAACTTGAAAAAAGTAAAAATTACAGTCATGAAAAAAGTAAGGCATGATGATTTAATCGAGATATATGAAAATCCATTGGAGCACGAATGCGATGTTGAAGAAGGCCAATTCTACATTGCCAATGGATGGCAAAAACCTGAAAACTTTTGTGATAGTGCATGGGAAAGTGTTTCACCATTTGTTCTTGCTTTAGCTAATGGGGCCAGTGATTTTTATGATGGCTGGATGAAAAATAAAAAATCTGCCATGATATCCTGCAATGATGGATTTAGACCAGTTAGTTTTCTTTTGGAAACTTTAGATGAGGATGCGGATTAACTAAAAGATAATATGGTTAAATTAATCGATAGAAGTTTTGATTTTTTTAAAAAAGAAATAATATTTTCTATATCCTTGATATTAGCTGCTATATCTTGTTTTTTCGTTAAGCCAAGTGTCAATTATTTTAATTACATTAATTGGGAAACAATCATACTGCTTTTTGTCATCATGGTCATTGTCGAGGTTCTTAAGAATCTGGCGATATTTGAGATGATGGTTCGAAAACTGTTGACTAAAATCGGAAATGCGCGGGAACTTGTTTTGGTTTTGGTTTTCATCTGTTTTTTTAGTTCCATATTCATCACCAATGATGTCTCTTTAATCATATTTGTGCCGTTTTCAATATTGGCATTAAAAAAGGTTGACCGTGCTGATTTAATAATATGGACTGTCAGTTTACAGACTATTGCTGCTAATGTGGGGTGCATGGTTCTTCCTATAGGCGCTCCCCATAATATTGTAATGTATACTGTGTCCAATATTTCCTTTGCATCATTTTTCTTATTGCTGTTGCCCTATATCATTGTATCCGTTGTATTTTTGGCAATGATGTTGTTGTTTGTTTCAAAGGACAGTATTGAGTTGCCTAAACTGAACAAAATTGAATTTGTGAGGAAAAATTTCTTTAAAAGAGTTTTTCTTGGTGTTGATTATTATCTGCTTTTGACTTTCATTGCTCTTTTTATCTTGATTGGTAATCTGGAAAACATCGCCTTTTTCAATTCGTTATTTACAAAGTGGATTGCTGGAAATGAAGTCTTGTGGGGGGTGGTTGCTTCTCAAGTAATTTCCAATGTTCCTGCTGCAATCCTGCTTAGTGGTTTTAGCACTAATTACGAAGCAATTATAGTTGGAATTAATATTGGTGGTTTTGGAACACTTGTTGCATCTATGGCGAATCTTATTTCTTACAAGATTCTTGTCCGTGAATGTAATGAATTTAAAATTAAGTATTTGGGATTATTTACAGTTTTAAATGTCATTTTACTGGTAATTCTATTGGTTATTTATCTTATGGGTTAAATGTTGTTAATAATTAGGATTTAAAGAAAAGCTTTCTAAAGTCATTTAGTAATTGCAGGGTAATATTGATTGTTGTGGCAATAGTTGATTATGTATGGAACAATAGAAAGGCTAATCTGGATTTGTCGTCCTATAATGTTGACTGATTATTCCTTTTTTATTTTCCTTGAGGCAAAGTCTGCATGAGTGCGAAAAAGTATTCAGCATTATTTGTGCTAAAATATCCGTGCCATGCTTCAAGTGTTTCGGGTTTAAAAACACCAAGCTTTTCAATAATTAGTTTTGCCCATAAAAGACTTCCTGTTGCACTTGCTGTAATAAGATTTCCATCTGAAACGGCGGATTCATCAACATAAAAATCTTTTCCGTTGTAAGCAGGGCAGAACATTTCAAGGAATCCCGCACCGTTGCTTGTATGGTGGTGATTGTCCAAAAGTCCCTCATGAGCGAGTGCAACTGTCGCGCCGCAAATGGCACATACGGTGCCGTTGCAGGAAATCAATTCCTTTGCCTTTTGAATAATCTCAGCATGTTTTGATTCATTCCAGGTATTTGCACCGGGAAGCAAAAGAACGCTCTTGTCGTTCATCTCAATATTATCTATTACACAGTCCGGAATAACAGTCAGGCCACCCATTGTTTTAACAGGTTCTTTTGAAATGGCCACAGTTTTTAGAGATATTTCCGGGGCATCCTTTTTGAAATACCGTTTTGAATTCAGTTCTGCAGTTATGTAGCCGATTTCCCAATCTGCCATTGTATCGAGCACATAAAGATAAATTTTAAACATTTTTTTTCTCCTATTTCAAATAGTCATGTTGATAAATTGTGAGTTATTTACGTTTCCTTGGGGCTGGAAGTTCTTCATACATTGATTCCACAAGTTCCTTTAGAAACTCTCTGTTTTCCACATCATCAACGAGCAACATTTCTTTTGCACCTTCATACGGCAATTCCATATTTGCATCGGGCATCATTTTTATTGCAGATTTCACTGGTTTTACAAGAAAACGGTCATCATAAATTCCACCAATAATCTTTTCATGATAGTAGATGATGTACTCTCCCATCATTGCTCGATAGGATATGTCATCCAAATCTGATAGTTGCTCAAGGATATATTCTAGATATTCTTTACTTGATGCCATATTAAATCCCTCTTTGATTGTTTATTAGTTATTTTTCATGTTAGGATGATTTAAGGAAATAGTAAATAAAAGAAGATATTGAACTGTTTTGAATGATTTATTTTAACATCACTTTAAACACTTCAATGTGTTCCTTCTTTTTATATTTTAAAATTTGAATGGCATAATTAATTTTAACATTTAATTAGGAGGTAGTTTTCCTCACTATCATTAACTATTCATCCAAGAGTTCAGCTACTTTTTTTGCAATGAACACGCAGCAGTCAACGCACGGTGATTTGTCTTCTCCGTTTTTACTTATGATATCGCATCTTACTGTACCGTATTCTTCCTTAAATGCATTAAAAATTTCTTTAGCATTGGCTTTGATTATGGATGGGTCATCATTAATTAAACCGTTTGCTATTAAAGCACCAGTCACTGCACCGCAGGTTCCTTCATCGAATGTTCCGCCCATTCCTCCTGCAAATCCGCATCCTAATTTCACCATTTCGGCTTGAGAAATAGGATATTCGGCAGTTTCACAAAGCCCCATCAATGTTGATTCGGAGCAGCTTTTGAATTTTCTGTATTCCCTTATTTTTTCCTCTAATATTCCTTTATCAAGTTTCATTGTGCAATCTCCATGAATTTGTTAATTAATTATATAAATTAAGAATTAAAAATACTTATTTGTTAAAAATTTATTAGGTGATAAAAATTATACATCCAAGACCAAGTCCGATTGCCGCTACCCTTTACACATTAAGGGACATGAATGTTGACGTTATTGTTATGCATGGGCCTACTGGCTGTTGTTTTAGGACAGCCAGGCTTTTAGAAAGCGATGGTGTACGTGTCGTAACTACAGGAATGTCTGAAAATGATTTTATATTGGGTGCAGGTGAAAAATTAGTCGATACTCTAATTGAGGCTTATGACCTGTTTCATCCGAAACTGATGGGTATTGCAGGTACTTGTGCAAGTATGATTATCGGTGAGGATTTAAAGGAGGCAATTGCAACAGCTGACCTTCCATGCACGGTTATTCCAGTCGAATCTCATGGGGGATCTGGTGAAGGTGACAACACTGTTGGGGCAATAATGGTTTTAGATGCGGCTGTTGACTGTGGTGTAATACCTAGAGAAGAGGCTGATAGGCAAATTGAAATGCTTGAAAAGGCAACTGAAGTTGAAAAAACTCGTGGAATGGCACAGGGTAAGTACATTAAACCTAATTTCGGCGATTCAAAAGAAAATATTGCAAAAACAGTTGTAAAAGCCCTAAAGGATAATAAAAAAGTTGCATTTGTTTTGAATGTCAAAAAAGAGACATCATATCTGTTTTCGGATATCATTAATTTCGACTACAATGAGATTAATCCCGACAATAAACCTATTTTTGTAGCGAATTTGGATGAAAACATTGGACTTCCAAGAATCAGACAGCATGCGGTAAACATCAAAAACCAGCTGGATATTGAGCCGGATTTCATTACTGGTGGGCTTGATGAATATCCTATAACTGCCAATAAGGCAGCAGATTACCTTAAAGATAAGGATTTGGATTTGATTGTTGTATTCGGTGTTCCTCATGCATTTCCAATAGAGGATTTTGATGTTGAGTCCGTTGCCGTAACCGATGGACCTCGTTTGGTGGAGCCCCTTAAGGAATTGGGTTATACTCATGTTGTTGCGGAGCTTGATGCACACTCAAAGACTTTAGGAACTGATGAGATAGTATTTTCCGACTTTGGCGGCATGATTAGATCAGCTATCGGGTGGTTAAAGGAATGATTACGATTATTGATTATAAAAGTGGAAACTTGAAAAGCATTTCTAATGGGTTTAAGAAAATCGGCGTAGATTATCAAATAACTGATGATAAACAGACTATTGCAGATAGTGATTATCTGGTTTTGCCGGGTGTTGGCGCATTTGGAAGTGCAATGGAAAACTTGAAACCTTTTGAAGATGTTATCCATGAGCACGTAGCAGACGATAAACCATTTTTGGGAATTTGTCTTGGCCAACAGGTATTGATGAGCTCCAGTGAAGAGTCACCTGGTGTCAAGGGTTTGGATCTTTTCAAAGGTCATGTGGAAATTCTACCTGAAGGCGTAAAAATACCACATATGGGTTGGAATCAATTGGATGTTTGCAACGATTCACCTATTTTGGAAGGCATTGACAAGGATTACTTTTATTTTGTTCACTCTTATCATGTGATTCCTGATGATGAAAACATCATTGCAGGGACTTGTGAGTATGGTGGAAGTGTTGTAGCTTCTTTAAGTCAGAATAATTTGTTTTCTACACAGTTTCACCCGGAAAAAAGCGGAGTCGCTGGACTTAAGATTTTAAAAAATTTCACTAACTTGGAGATATAACTATGGATATTGAAGGATTTGTAAGGGCAAGAATTGGTGATTATGATTATAATGATTTGGCAGATATGTTGGCTGTAAGAATCAGAGAATACAAAAAGATTTCAGAAGAAAACTCTATTGAAATGGCTAAAGCAGTAATAGATGAGGTGGCTACCACTTTAAAATTAAATGAGAGCGATGATGAATTTTTAAAGGAGATAGCCAGTGTCAATAAATCCGATGTATTGATGGGGGAGATGGGAGTAGGTTCCCGTGGAGCAGGAGACTTCTTTGTACACAGAAAGATAGCTGAAATAGTATCATCCACAAATACAGCATCTTTAGTCAACCCATCAGAACAGGATGATGGAGGAGTTGTCAAGGCTCCGGTCAATAACGATGAAGTTTACATTACAACTGCCGTTGACGGAATACACTCAAGATTAAGTGAATATCCATTTTTAGGCGGTTTCCACGTAACCCGCGCAACACTAAGGGATGTTTGTGTAATGGGGGCAGACCCTGTAGCTATCTTAAGCGATGTTCACCTAGCGGATGATGGGGACGTTGCTAAAATATTTGACTTTACAGCAGGTGTTGCTGCAGTTTCAGAACTTGTTGATGTTCCAATCGTTGCAGGAAGTACTCTGCGTGTAGGCGGAGACATGGTTTTGGGAGACAGGTTTGTTTCTGCTGTTGGAAGCGTTGGAGTTTCACCATATCCGCCAACTGCAAGAAAAGGAGCAACTGAAGGAGATATTATACTTTTAACTGAAGGATCAGGTGGAGGAACAATCACCACAACAGCTCTTTACAATGGTTTCTTTGATGTTGTATGGGATACAATGAACGTTAATTTCGTTCAGGCATCACACGCATTATTTGAAGCTGATTTGGTCAAGGACATTCATGCGATGACTGATGTAACCAATGGCGGTCTTAGGGGAGATGCACACGAAATATCCAACACAACCGGTGTGGGATTAGAATTCTATGAAAAGGAAATAAGACATATGGTAGCTCCAAATGTATTGAATATGCTTGAAACATTAAACATTGATCCATTGGGTGTTTCAACAGATTCCTTGATGTTGATTGCACCTCCAGAAATCGTTGGAGATATCAAAAAGGCAGTTGCAAAATATGACGTTGCAATTTCTGAAATCGGTGAGGTCAACAATTCAGGCGAGCCAATCTTAATTAAAGAAGATGGTTCAAATGAAAAACTGGTTCCACTCTTTAGGGAAGCTGCATACACAAAAATTAAAAAATTGGTTGGCGATACAACTCCTGAAGACTTCGAAGAAATGAAAAGAAAAGTTCGGGAAGCTTCAGATGCAGCAATTGCCAAAAAAGACAAAGTGATAAAACACATTCGTGAAAATTAATTTTTTCACACTTCCACTTTTTTTATAAATCTCAAAATACAACTTCCCTTCATGTTAGATGAAAAGGGAAATTTTTTTATTATAGATGCTGTACTTGCCATTATTTTGCTTTTAGTTGTTTTTCTAGCATTCAATTCAGTAATCTCACTCCAAGATGCCAGCTATTCAAGTGAAACAAAGGAATCAAAAAACGCACAGGATATCATGGAGATTTTAAGTGGAAAGATTAGTCACAATGATAGAACATTCATTGGGGATATTTCTGAAATTTTAATGGATAATAAAAATTCAAAGGAATCTGTTAGTGAAGTTTCTAATTTGTCTAAAAACAAATTTGACACATTAAAACTTGAAAATTATAGATTCAGTGAAACAAATGTTTTGGATGATAAGGTATTGGCAAGTTCTGGTGAATATTCAAATGCAAATGATGTTTCAGTAGCTATAAGGACATATGGTGATTATTCTTATACATTATCGATATGGTAATCATTATATACTATAAAATTCTTATAGTTATATGTTATCTTATTTTGTTTTGCCCTGGTGGTGTAGTTTGGATAACACATGGGACTGCGGATCCCATTCCCCGGGTTCAAATCCCGGCCAGGGCATTTATCTTATGTGATTATTATGTTAAATGCTAATTCTTATGTTACTAGCCAAAAAGGCATAGGTGGAACCATCAGAAACAGATATGAAGATTTTTATGTTGAAGAAATTCCTGAGATTATTCCAACTGGCGAAGGTCCGAATGTTTACATTTGGATTGAAAAATTGGGAAGGACCACTTTAGATGTTGTTCTGGACATTGCCCGTGATTTGCACATTTCCAGAAAAAGAATGGGATTTGCTGGAATGAAAGATAAAAAGGCATTGACTCGCCAATGGATTTGTATTGCAAACATGGATTCGGAAGAGCAATTAAATCAGGTTAAGGCATTGGACGGTACAATCTATAAAACTGATTTTTTAAAGATAGTCCGTGGCAGAAAAAAACTCAGGATGGGCCAGCTTAAAGGGAATAAATTCAAAATACTTATTAAGGATTTGGATGACATTGAAAAAAGTGCAAGCACTGCCAATGAGGTTTTAAAGCAATTGGAAGTTACAGGTGTTCCCAATTACTTTGGCTGGCAAAGGTTCGGAAAGCCGAGAACAAACACCCACTTGGTTGGTGAGGCTTTGGTTGAAAATGATTTGGCAAAAGCTGTTGGAATATATATCGGAAACCCCTCTGAGGAAGAAAGCCAGGAAAATCAGATGGCAAGACAGGCATATGATGATGGAAATTTGGAAGAGTGCTTGAATTTGATGGGTAAGGGAATGCGATATGAGAAAATGATGGTAAAAGAATTAATTAGAGATTCTAAAAAGGGTGAATTGACTGATAAGTCATATATGAATGCATTGCACGCCCTTCCAAAACCTCTTCAAAGAATGTTTGTACATGCTTATCAGTCATATTTGTTTAATGAAGCCGTAAGCAATAGGGTTGAAATGGGAATAAACAAATATGTTGAGGGAGATATTATTATTGACACAGAGGAACATATAGTTCGTGACAAAACTCCAGAAGAGTTCCAAGATTTGATTGATACTTTCCAGGCAAGCCCAACCTGTCCTTTATACGGTACTAAAGTTCCATATGCAGGAGGGAAAGTTGGTGAAATGGAGGAAAATGTCTTAAAAAAATATAATCTAGAAAAATCAGATTTCGAAGTTCCTAAAATGCCTCGTTTGGGAAGCCATGGATTAAGACGTTCCATGCGTTTTCAAGTTTGGGATGCATCTGCCATTCCAACTGATGATGGTGTTTTATGCGAATTTTCAATTAATAAGGGATCTTATGCTACTGCTGTTTTAAGAGAAGTGATGAAAAAAGATGTTGTTTAGGTGATAACATGGTCGTATGCCCTGATTGTGGAAAAGATGTAAAAGAAGCAAAATTTTGTTCAAATTGTGGTGCGGTTCTTATAAAAGCTGAAGAACCTGTTGAAGAAGTTGTAGAGGAGGTTGTTCCTATGGAAACCGGGGATGTAGAAGAAACACCTTCACAAGATGTTGTAGAGGAGGTTGTTCCTATGGAAACCGAAGATGTTGTAAAAGAGACTCCTTCACAAGATGTTGTAGAGGAGGTTGTTCCGGAAGAGGTCATTGATGAAGGAGAAACTATTGAAGTTAAGAGGGCTAGTGGGGGGCCTGATGAAGAAGTAATCAACGAAAATAAAAACTCCAAGTTCTGTCCTAATTGCGGTACTGAAATCACTAAAGATGTTGCATTTTGTCCACAATGTGGATTTAAGTTGGAAAAGGATGAAGCTCAAACTAAGTTCTGTCAGTCATGCGGTAAAAAAATCAATATCAATGCCGAAATATGCCCTTACTGTGGCGTTAGAGTTGCTGGAATTGTTCGAAGTGAAGAAAAGAATGTTCTTTTAGCAGCAATATTAAGTTTCCTATTCCCTGGATTAGGCCACTTATACAATGGTTTAACCAAAAAAGGACTTAGCTTCATAATCGCATACATAGTTTCTGCTGTCCTTATGTTCATTCTTATTGGTTTTGTTTTGATGCTTATAGTTTGGATTTGGGCTTTAGTTGATGCCATTAAAACTACTGAATCCATCAACAGAGGAGAATTTGTTGAAGATAAATTATTCTAAATAGGGTGGTTTGATGATTGAATGTAGAAATGTTGCAAAAGGAAAAGCTAAAGGAGAACTGATAGTATCATCTGAGCCTATTAGTTTTCTTGGTGGGGTTAATCCTGAAAATGGTCAAGTTATTGACCCCAATCATGAATTGAAAGGAGAAATAATTAAGGATAAAGTATTGTTCATTCCTGGAGGAAAAGGATCTACCGTAGGGTCTTATGTGATTTTCCAGATGATGAAGAACAACACTGCTCCTAAAGCAATCATATGTCTTAATGCAGAACCTATTATAGCTACTGGCGCTATAATGTCTGATATTCCAATGGTGGATTCACCGGCAGATACTAAGGAATTGACTACAGGAACTTTAGTTGAAGTTGATGGTGATAACGGAACCATTGAAATCTTGTAGGTGGAATATGCAAACTCTAATTGAAAATGTGAATATAGTCAACCCATTTGAAGAAGTCAACACCAATCAAAATGTTCTGATTGAAGATAATTTGATTAAAGAGATTTCTTCAGATAAGATAGCTTGTAAAAATAATGCAAATGTCATTGATGGTGATGATAATTATCTGTTGAGCGGTTTTATTGATTGTCACTGCCATATTTTTGCAAAAGGTTTTCACAAAGGGGAAAACATGGCAAATCCTTTAGGAATCCATTTTTACAATGCGGTTCCTCATGCAGTTCAGACAATCAATGCCGGTGTCACATCAATTAGGGATTGCGGATCTGCTGATTTAAGCTTTAAGTTAGCTCAACAAAGAAAGCTGTTCGCAGCGCCTAAAATTTACTTGTCTATCACTCCATTGGTAATGACTGGCGGCCATTTTGACTTGTTTTTGCCTTCCGGTTTTGATATGGAAATCATGTATCCAGGGTTTCCTAAAGGAAGATGTGATGGAATAGAGGAAGTATTGAAAAAAACTCGTGAAGTCAAAAGGGCAGGCGCCGATTTTATAAAAGTAATGTGCAGTGGTGGTGTTTTAACAGCCAATACTTCTCCGGAATTCCCACAATTCAACAAAAAGGAACTTAAAACCATAGTCCGTGAAGCCAATGCAAATAATATGAAAGTTTCAGCTCATTGTCATAGTTTAAAGGGAATGAACAATTGTATTGATGCAGGATTTTCATCAATTGAACATGGAACATTC
>JAZUAV010000054.1:0-7231 GCA_045638165.1 Methanobrevibacter sp. | reverse complement strand
TAGCGCTGTGTATAAACTGTAATATGCGCCTAATTTATCAGGGTCATCACTTTCAACCCAGGTTCTTCCACGAATAAGCCTTACATACCAACGGCTTAAATCTTCTAAAATGAAATTATTTATTTTTCTAGTAGCATTGTGGAAGTATAATTTATCTAATTCTTCTGCAACTTCTTTAACCAATGTATTTGCTTTAGAAATAATCCATTTATCTTCAGGTCTTAAAATCATGTCATCCTCACTTAATCCAATAGGATTAAAGTTATCTAAGAACATGTAAGTGGTTGAAAATACATACACATTCCATAAAATATTAAACATTTTGTTAATGTTTAATAGCTCTTCCCATACGAATTTCAAATCGTCCCATGGTTTTGAAGCCCATAATAGATAGAATCTTAAAACATCAGCTCCGTACTTTTCAATTACTTCTTCTGGAGATACAACATTTCCAAGAGATTTAGACATTTTGTTACCGTTTTCATCCAATACAAATCCATGCATCAAAACTTTTTGATATGGACTTCTTCCCATGGAAATCACCCCAGTACCCAATTGTGAGTAGAACCATCCTCTAGTTTGGTCATGCCCTTCAGTAATGAAATCATATGGATACCATTCCTGGAATTTGTCTTTTTCTTCGGGATAGTAAAGTGAAGCCCATCCGGCTACTCCTGAGTCAATCCATACATCCAATACATCAGGAATTCTTTTGATTGTTTGACCGCATTTGTCACATTTCACTTCAATTTCATCTACATATGGTCTGTGGATAAGTTCTGAGTCGGAAACATTAATTTCATTTAAAGATTCGGATTTTAATTCATCAAGAGAACCAATTACCTTCAATTCACCACAGTCTGGACATTCCCAAATAGGAATTGGAATTCCCCAGAATCTTTGCCTTGAGATTGTCCAATCACGAGCATTATCTACCCAATCATAGAACCTGCCCTCTCCAGCCCATTTAGGTATCCATTCAACCTGACCAATTTCTTCCAACATTTTTTGTTTGATGTCAGTTACCTTCAAGAACCATTGTTTGGTAGCTCTGTAAATGATAGGAGTTTTACATCTCCAACATACACCATATCTGTGTTCAATGGTTTCTACATGATACATTAAATTTTTAACTTGCAAATCTTCAATGATTTGTTGATTTTCATCTTTTGTGAATTTGTCAGCATATTTTCCCGCATCTTGTGTGAAACATCCGTCTTCGCCAACAGGACAGAAAATAGGAAGTCCATTAGCTTTACCTACTTCGAAATCGTCTGGACCATGTCCTGGTGCAGTGTGTACTAAACCTGTACCTTCACCTAGTTCAACATGATCCCCAGGTAAAATTGTGTGGACTTTTTCAATTTCTGAGTCAAATTCCATTTGTTTTGGAATTTCATCAGCTAAAATGTATTCATATTCCATTCCAATTAGGTCTTCACCTTTAACTGTTTTGATAATTTCATACATTACTTCTTTTTCTTCAATGATTTGGTCTTCTTCGCCTTCTTTTTCTGCAGGAATTTTAGTTCTGTGAATCTTAATCTGTTTGCCTAAAACGTTTTCCATTAAGTTTTCAGCTAGAATATATGTTTCGCCGTCTTTGGCAACATAAACATAATCGAATTCCGGATTTGCACAAATTGCAAGGTTTGCAGGAAGTGTCCATGGAGTAGTTGTCCAAACCAGGAAATAAGTATTTTCCTCACCTTTAACAGGGAATTTAATATAAATTGAAGGGTCGACCTTTTCTTCATATTCAATTTCGGCCGCGGCAAGTGCTGTTCCACAATGAGGACACCAGCTAATTACCCTTTGGTCATTGACAAGTAAGTTTTGTTCATTGGCTCTTTTTAATGTCCACCATGAAGATTCCATATATTTAGGATCCAAAGTCATGTATGGATTTTCCCAATCCATCCAAACACCCAATTGGTCGAATTGCTCCTCCATTGCTATTTTGTTTTCAATAGCAAATTCCCTACATTTGTCAACAAAAGCAGCCATACCAATAGTGTCTTCAATTTCCTGTTTTGATTGAATACCCATTAGGTGCTCTACTTTGTTTTCGATTGGAAGACCATGCATATCCCAACCAGCCTGACGCCTTAAGCTGAATCCATTCATAGATTTGAATCTAAGGTATGAATCTTTAATGACCTTATTCCAAGCAGTACCCAAGTGGATTTTACCACTACAGTATGGTGGTCCATCTAAAAATGAGTATCTAGGTCCTTGTTCTCTAAGTTCATTGACCTTTTTGAAAGTATCTTCATCCTTCCAGAATTTTTGAACTTTTTTTTCTATTTTATCGTGATCGTATGATTTATCTGCCTCTTTTATTGGCATTGTAACTCCTCAAAAATTAATAATTTATAATATATATGTTTTTGTTTTAGCTAATAAATAAAGGTTATTACAATTTTGAATATCTTAAAAATTTAAAAGATTTTTTTGTAATTAAACTCCTAAAAAGGACCAACCGGAAACAACAATTTCAAAATGAGTTATAAGTTAATGTAAAAATAAGCTTTCATGATTGAAATAAAAATGAAAGTGAAAAAAAAGAATAAAAAAATATAAAAACTTCACCTCAAAAGAGGGAAATTTTCATTTAATTTTTGATATATTTTTTCAAATCTTCGGCCTTGTCAGTTTTTTCCCATGGAAGGCCTTCAATACCAAAGTGACCATATTTAGCAGTCTGTTTATAAGTGGTATCTCTTAAACCTAATGTTTCAATAATTCCATCAGGAGTTAACTTGAAATTATCGCGCACTATCTTATCAAAATCAAGATCTGCTACACCGGTTCCGAAAGTATCTACCATCACGGAAGTTGGTTCAGCGACTCCAATTGCATAAGATAGCTGAATTTCACATTTTTTAGCAAGTCCGCTAGCTACAATATTTTTAGCGATGTATCTTGCCATGTAACATGCACTTCTGTCTACTTTGGTGCAGTCTTTACCGGAAAATGCTCCTCCCCCATGTCTTGCATATCCTCCGTAAGTGTCTACGATGATTTTACGACCTGTTAGCCCAGCATCACCATGAGGACCACCTATTTCGAATTTTCCTGTTGGGTTGATGTGTTCCTTGGTATTTTCTGTCATTAGTTCATCCGGAATGACTGCTTTGAAGAGTTTTTCGCGAATGTCTGCTTTTAGTTGTTCCTGGTTGTCGGACATTGTCTCATCGTGCTGAGTTGACAATACTACTGCATCAAGTGAAACAACATTGCCATCCTTATCATAATTTACAGACACTTGAGCCTTACCGTCAGGTCTTAAATATGGAATTTCTCCAGTTTCTCTGAGTTCAGTTAATTTGTTAGTTAATTTACGGGCCAGGTCAATTGGATAAGGCATTAATGACTCGGTTTCATCAGTTGCAAAACCGAACATCATACCTTGATCGCCCGCTCCAGATTCTTCATCTCCACGGTCTACACCTTGATTGATATCTGCAGATTGCTCATGAAGTCTGTTTTGAACTATACAAGTATGACCATCAAATTCTAAATCAGGATTATCATAACCGATTTCAATGATTGTATCCCTAATGATTTTTTCAATTTCCTTTTTTGAGATGTGAGCTGATGAAGTTATTTCACCAAATACCATACAAAAATCAGTTGTTACGCAAGTTTCACATGCAACATGTGAATTTTTATCCTGTGCCATGTATGCATCTAATATAGCATCAGAAATAATGTCTGCAACTTTATCAGGATGCCCTTGAGTTACTGATTCTGATGTAAATGTTCTACCTATATTCATATTATCACCAATAATCGTTTTTAAATTCTCATCAAATTTATTAGAATTGTATCATCATTATCAAATATTCAGTAATATGTTATATCTTAAATGCTATATATAAATTATTAAAGATTATAATAAAAAAGAAAAATAATATTATAACCTTACAAATAAATATATAGTAAAATAAAATATATCAAAAATTAACAAGAGCATTTGAATATCTCATTGTACAATTCATGCTCATTTAAAGAATTAAAGACATTCATAAGAATTTAAGTTAATTTAAATTATAAATAAGTGATAAAATGAGTTTTTACAGAAAATATAATACCATCATAAGAGCAGTTGATAATATTGTGAAACTATATAAATTATCAAAAAAAGAAAAATCTAAAAAGTCTAAAGAGGATAAAAAATGAATATTATTTATTTAATTGATTTTAACTGCCCCTATTCATATATTGGACTTGAAAGAATTAAGAAAGCTAGTAAAAACTTAAATTTGGATGTTGAATGGGAGATGAGGTCTTTTGAACTTGAACCTACCGCAGGAAAAAGACCCTCAATAAGCACTGCAGAAAGATATGCTGAAAAGCATGAATTATCCCTCAAAGAAGCATCAGATAAAATTTCAGAAATAGAAGAAATTGCACGAGATGATGGATTGAAAATCAATTATAAAGATATGTTGCTTACAAGTTCCAAAGATGCATTAAGATTAACAAAATATACGCAGAATATGCGTCCCGAAATAACTTTAAAGCTTGTTGAAGAGATATTCTATTCAAATTTGGTTAAAAACGAAAACATTGCAGACATCAAGGTTTTAACTAGAATAGCCATTTCATGTGGATTAGAGGAAGATGAAGCTAAAAAAATCCTTGAAAACAATTATTATAATATTGAAATCTATTTAGATAAAGAAGATGCCCTCACACATGGAATTACTGCTACACCATGTTTCATTTTAAATTTGAACGAAGAAAGATTAATCATTCCAGGAGTATTTTCAGCTGAAGAATTTGAGATTGCTTTAAAAGATTTATCAACTGGAAAGATGTCTCAAAAAACTTTTTTATAGGACAATATTGATTTAAACTCGTTAAAAGATTAAATATTTAAAAATATAAATATTTAATTCATGATTTTGAATAAAACAACTGATGAATTAATTAATATAAGAATTAAGTATGCAGACAATTTTTTTAAACGTTTTAAAGGATTGATGTTAATAAAAAATATTGATTTTGGATTGCTATTTACAGATTTAATAGACTCGAACATTCATACATATTTTATGATATCCGAAATTGACGTGTATTTTTTAGATAAAAACAAAGTGATTTTTGAAAAAGTTAGTTTAAAACCTTGGAAATTCTATAAACCTCAAAAAAAGGCAACATATATCCTAGAAACAAAAAAAGATGAATTAAAATTAAAAATAGGAGATTGCTTAGATTTTATCTAAGATCTCTTCTGGTGTCTCAAAGATTTGAATATTGTCAATGCTTGTTAACTTACGGGTATTTTCAATATCAATATCCCTCATGTATATTGTAATAATCTTTCCTTCAGATATTGCATCGTTTGGGCATGTATTTCTACACAAACCACAGCCAACGCATTTTGTCAGGTCTATCTCTTCATGTGGGATAATAGCCCCCTGTTCACAAGCGAGTGATGCAACACAATCATCACATCCTTTACATTTTGACAATTCCATTTTTGAAGGAAGAACTGTATCAATAGGGCCAGGATGAATATCAACAGGAACCATATATACTGGAACAGCACCTTTACCAGATTGTGCCACTGCATTTGTAACCAAGGTATCGGCTATTCCATAGACTATTTTTGAAACTGTATTTGCTGTTGCTGGAGAAACGATTAATACATCGTATTTACCTAAGGATAAACGACCAGTAATTGGATATGAAAATTTTTGATTAGAATCTGTAGCCAATTCACGATACTTACCGCCAGTAATCTTAACAACCCTTTCATAAAGCCCATACATTTTAAGGACTTCTTCAGCTGCACCTGATAGGAATATTGTTACTTCGTGTTCACTAGCTAATTTTTCAGCCACTTGTACAGATTCTCTGAGTAAATGACCGGCTCCAGTAAATGCAAATCCGATTCTCATTTTAATCTAATGTATGATATTGGTACGCTTCTCTGTCTGAGAATGCATATTCCAGTTTAGTATATTGATTCATGAATTCAGCAACTTCATCAGCAATGTCTTCCTTATCGACAGCGACACGTTTGATAAACTCTGCAACTTCATCCATTTCTTTTTCTTTTAGACCTCTTCTTGTAATTTCTTGAGTTCCTATTCTGATACCTGATGGGTCATCAGAGTTGTCTCTGTCATCACCTGGCAAGAGGTTTTTATTTAAGATTACATTATTGTCAGCCAATTCCTTTGCAATATCGGACGCTGATCTAATGTTGGTCAAATCAACTGCAATTTGGTGGGATTGAGTGAATCCTTGATCTTCACACAATACATTGAATCCTCTTTCATACATTGCCTGACCTAATGCTTGAGCGTTTTTAATGATTTGTTTTGCGTAAGCTTCACCAAATTCCAACATTTCAGCGGTTGCAATACCTAAACCTAACACATGGTGTAAATGGTGGTTACTTACAACACCAGGGAATACTGCATTGTCAATAATCTCTTCATTTTCTTTGCTTGAAAGAATAATACCTCCTTGAGGACCTGGGAAAGTTTTATGAGTACTTCCCATCATTATATCTGCTCCTTCCTTAAGAGGCTGTTGGAATTGACCGCCCGCAATAAGACCTAATACATGAGCTCCATCATACATGATTGTAGCTCCAACTTCATCAGCAGCTTCACGAGCTTCTTTTATAGGGTGAGGGAATAGGAACAAGCTTCCACCGAATAAAACAATTTGTGGTTTTTCTTCTAATATTTTTTTGTTCATTGCATCAATGTCAATGTTCATAATGTCTTTATCTAATGGGTGAAAAACGGTTTTCAAACCGCGAATGCCCGCAGCGCTTACATCAGCATGAGAAATATGTCCTCCGGAAGGTACTTCCAATGCCATTACTTTTTCACCAGGTTTGGCAAAACCAAAGAATGCTGCGAGGTTTGCAGTTACACCAGAAACAGGTTGAACATTCGCATATTCACAATCATAAACCTCACAAGAAAGTTTTTTGGTTTTATCTTCAATCAAATCAATGTACTGGCATCCTTCGTAGAATCTTTCAAATGCCTGTCCTTCTGCATATCTGTGAGCAAAATCAGTTGCTAATGCCTCACTAACTTCCACACTTGTAACGTTTTCAGAAGCGATGAGGTTAATACTATTTCTCATATATTCTGTATGCTCTTTTGCAATTTTTTCAAAATTTAAAATTTCATCATGATAATTAGTCATTTACTACACCTAATATCCAATTAAATATTATGTATTAAGTTTTGTT
>JAZUAV010000053.1:0-6684 GCA_045638165.1 Methanobrevibacter sp. | reverse complement strand
ATGATAATTCAAATATTTGAATATATACAAAATGAGGAGTTTGCTATGATTGAAAAAGAAGAGTTGATTTCAAATTTCATTAAAGATGAATTGACAGATGTTCCCAATATATTAAATAAAGAGTTATCTAAAAACAATATGAAATTCAACACCCGAGAAGAACTGGATGAGCTAAAAAGATATTTGGATACTTTTTTAAATGAGGATACTTCAAATAAGATTATAGTATTGCCTGGTCTTAGGGGCGTTGGCAAAACAACATTGATTCTCCAGGCATATGAATATCTCCTAAAAGAAAAGAACATTCCACCCAATAATGTATTATACATTTCTTTTGACGATTTAAATGATTTGGTTGAATGCAGTATAAGGCAGATGGTTGAAATATACCTGAAAAACATATTTCATGCAAATTTAAGAAATTTAGATGAAAAGGTTTTCATATTTGTCGATGAATCACAAATCGATAAAAAATGGGCTTCATCTGGAAAAGTGATATATGACAAATCATATAACATTTTCATGATATTTACCGGTTCGTCTGCTCTTCATCTGGAACGCAATGATGATCTTGCAAGAAGGATGCGCAAAAAATCCCTAACGCCACTAAACTATACACATCATCTCAAATTAAAATATGATATCCATGTGGGTATTCTATCCAAGGATTTAAGAGAGCTGATATTCACTGGAAATATTGATAATGTAGCAACCTCTGAATTTGAGGCAAACAAATTATTGACCAATAGCATGGATTACTCTTCTACCGACTGGGATGAATATTATAAATTTGGAGGTTTTCCAATTTTGTTTGATAAAAAGTCTCATAGGGAAATCTGTGAGGACTTGGTTGAAATCACACAAAGGGTCATTACAAAAGACATGCCTCAAATTAAAGAGATTTCATCTGAAAACCAGTCAAATGCAAAACGAATATTGAGATATCTTGCCCTCCAACAGCCTGGAGAGTTAACACAGGCAAATCTGGCAAACTATCTGAAAACATCAACCGCAAATGTTAATAAAATATTGGACCTTCTTGAAAAGACTCATCTGATTTTCCATTGCGAACCATATGGCGGTTCAGCAAAAAGGGTTAAAAAATCATGGAAATACTACTTTGCAACACCCAGCATCAGACATGCCCTGTCAACTAAAGTCGGAAACCCTTTATTGGGAAGTGATGATTATGAAGGAATGCTTCTGGAAAATCTTATAGCATCAAATCTATTTAACTTATCCAATAGGCAATTTACAAATTTCACAATTTATTATGATGCCGACAAAAAAAGAAATGTCGATTTTCTGATTCAAAAGGATTCTGAAAACCTAATTCCAATTGAAGTAGGGCATGGAAAGAAAAAGAAACTGCAGATTAAACATGCCATTAATAAATATGATTGTGAATATGGCATAGTGGTTGCAAATAACCACTCTTCTGTAAAAAAAGATGATGATGTAATTTACATATCTCCAAAAACATTTTCATTTTTATAAAAGTTAAGATTTGAGTTAAAATAAATATTATCGAATTCAAAACTATCATTATATTGTGAAATTATGGAAATTAATAAGGAAAGACTAATTGCATTTACCGATGCGATTATTGCAATTGCGGCCACAATAATGGTTCTTGAATTGGTAACGCCGTCCCTGCCTACTTTTGAAGGTTTGTTTTCTCAATGGCCGGTTTTTGTTGTCTACATTATAAGTTTTGTATTGATTTATATTGTTTGGTACAATCATCATAACGCATTTGAGAAAATCAATAGGCTCTCGACTAAGGTGTTTTTTTGAATGGCGTTTGGGTGTTTGTGCTTACCCTTTTGCCTTTTGCTACCCAATGGGTTGAAGAGCATCCTTTCGCTACAGCGCCGGAGTTTATATATGCGTTGATATTGCTTTTATGGTCTGTGGCATTTCAGGTAATGGACAATCAGATTTTAGGAGGATTCTAGCTTAAAGCTGTAAAGGAAGTTTCAGAACCAAGTTATATTGATAAACAAACTAATTGATTATTTTATCAAAAGTTTATAGATTTTATGTGGCTATTTTGATGAATCAACTCTAATTGCTCCAAATAAGAATGGAGCAAAAGAAAACGGCATAATAAAAAATAGGTGAGAGTTAATCTCTCATTTTTTTTTCAATATTCATATCCTTCAGCCGCAGTATCAAAACAAAAACAATTGCCATCAGTATGGCCGTTACTATCATTACGAATCCCATGGCATCCTGTATAATGGTGTTTATAATTTCAATAACAGCACTGTCAGCTTTAACATCGTTTACACTGTCCATTTTTTCAAAGCTATCAAAGACCTCCAGCTGGAATGTTTCATTTCCGGAATATTCTGGAGCATAGATATCGACTGCATGAGAAATGCCTCCGAAAACTCCAAGAATCAGAATTATTCCGATAATTGCTGTACCCATTGACTCACCTAATGACTCACCGGTTGAAGTAACACCTGATGCGTTATTCTGACTTTCATCAGGAAACCAGTTCTCTTTTTTGCTATGGCATATATTTTTACATGGATATTCTGGATTCCTGCAATCTTCACGCCAGAAAGTATCAGTCCATTGCTTATGCTGCTGGGCCTTATGGCTCCGGCTGTTGTGTCTACAGTTTTCATTATGGTGTCAGGCTCAGATCTGCTTAAGCAAGACTTTAAGAATAAGATTGTCGGCTTCTACAAAGTAAAATGGATGAATGTAGTTTGGGCCGTGATTGTATTTGCGATTGTAATAGTCTGTTCCATTATCTTATCGCTACCCTTTGGACAGCCACTTAGCCAGTTTTCCCTTACTGAAGACTTTTCTTTTACCTGCGTTGGAATAGCAGGAGCATTCATTACCATTACTATTGCTTCAATAATTGAGGAAGTGGGATGGAAAGGATACTGTGAGGATTCAATTGGTAATTATATGAACTGGTTTTGGGAATCCATGATTTTTGGAGTGCTATGGTCTTTATGGCATCTTCCCTTAATCTTTATTCAAGGAACATATCAGGCAGGACTTATGGTGAATCCCCTTTATGTAATCAACTTTTTTGTGAGCGGAATCCCTATGGGATTTGTCATTACATGGGTCTATCTTGAAAGCGACCGTTCGATATTAGCCTGCATGATATTCCATTTCTTCGTCAATTTCCTGCAGGAAAAAATAGCGTTAACTCCCGAGACCAAGTGCCTGGAGACTATAGTGATTACAGTGGTTGCAATTCTTATAGTCATCGCTAAAAAAGACATGTTCTTTGAAACTCGCCATGTCGGAAGACTGCTTGAATACAGCAACAATAAACAGAAAATGAGGTATCGGTCAGTCGACCGATGCTTTTTTTAATTCAATCAAATTCTCTTTTAATAGTTTATAAATGTTTTCTGCACCAATGATTTCCTCATCACTAACATTCCAACTTGAAGGGTACAATATGAATGGTTTGGATTGGTCTCCGCCGGCTCCTCCATGGCTTCCAACCAATTCTTCAAAAGCACATACCTCATCAGCTTCTTTGTCATAAAAACTGTTGACTAAGATATCAGGAGTATGTTCAAATGAACTGGTTCTTTTTAAATGTCTTACAATATTGTCTCCAAATCCTTCAAGAGGGTTTTCGCCTTCAATTTCACCGCTGTCCAGGTAGTAGGTTCCATTTTTTCCAATAGCTAAATCGCCTTGTTCTTGGGATCTGACTAAAATAAAACCGACATATTCATTGTTTATGAGGCCAGGTATCAATTCAGGGAAATAGTTGTTGAGTTCCTCGTATGTTAATCTTTGACTCCATTGAGTCAGATAAATCATTGCAAGGTTACCTGAAGCCAATACGATGACTTCAGAGTCACTTAATTCCTGTTCCTCTTCTTTTTCTTTTTTAATCTTTTTATCTTTTCTTGAAAATGGAGTATAGTCTCCTGCAAAGTGGTCATCGTTTGAATTCATTTTTGCAAACATGGTCATGTCTTTGGGAAGTAATGATTTGACAAAGTCTTCAAATGTTTCACCATATCTTTGGGTGAATGTAGCACCATTTGTTTGCCCGTGATCTGATTGGATGACAAACTGATAGTTTCTAGGACAATATTTGTTTGCATTGGTCAAATGTTTGATTTGTTTGTCCATTTCCCTTAAGGCGAACCATGCGTCATCGTCCCGGACTCCGGAGTGGTGGGCTATTTCATCATAACCTAAGTATGTTGAGTATGCAACATCAATATCTCCAACCATCATATCTCCAATTAATGTTGAAGTATTAATTTCTCTCATGAATACGTTTGTGGCGGCTCTTGTTGGAATGTAAGCTATTCCACGTTTTATTCTTGGGTTAATGTTTTTTATTGAATGCATGATTTGTGACCGGATTTCACGTATAATGTCTGCAAGAAACAAAGCAACTATGCGTGCAAAATTGCTGGGATTGGAGAATACTGAATACCATGCCTTATTGTATAATTTTTTAAAGTCCATTATCTTACTGAATGTAAATATTACGTTGTCGGTGTCTCCTGAGAATAGATTTGATCTACTTGCTCCATTATCCACGAGCAATCCGTTTCCATCTGAAATTCTCTGTTCTAATTCCGGTACTTTGGTGATTCCTGAACATTGCATCATCTGATTGTCATTGCTTTTTTCTATCCATCTGAATGCAACGATGCCTTCGTTATTTCCATGAAGGATTCCTGCTTGGCTTGCGCCAGTTTGGGAAGACAGGTCAGTTTCCCACATTCTAAGAGTGTAATTGTTGCTGTCAATCATTTCTTTAAGAGTTGGCATGTCTCCTCTTTCGACTGCTTCACATAAAACTTCGTAAGCAAGTCCATCAATTTCAACAATTATCACTCCAGGATAATCCTTAATTTCAGTTTTTCTTTTCTTTTCAGCATCTCTTAAAACAGACCGGTAATATGAACTGTCATCATCAATTGTTATTAATGATGATAGTATAGTTGTAACCGCGGCCATAGCCAATGGGGCGAGAATCATTGCTGCACCTTTAATTTCTATATCAAATAATGGTGCGAAAATCTGAAGCAAAAGTCCATTTAATATTAATGCTCCGAAACCGAAGGTTAAAACTAGAAATGGCATAGCTATTCTTGTTAAAATAGGCCAGAGTACTGCATTTATTAGACTGATAAACAATACTAAAAGGATTATGTCATCAAAATAATTGGCTTCGACTCCTAATCCTAAAAAACATATCAAATATATCCCCAGGACGTTTCCAATGAATACAATCAAACTTCTCTTTAAATTTCTTTTTGGGGTTTGTTTTTCCTCAATAATTTCCATACTAATCGCCAGTCCCTTATTTTTTTTCAAAAATTTTCCACCAGGTCATACAGGTAACTTTCCGGTGTATTGCTCTATTGTGTTTTTAGCATCGTTTAGTTTTGCTCCGGTTTTTTCTTCCACTGTTGATTTGACCTTGCTTAAATTGGTATTTTTTGTGTAATTGCTCGCTTTTGACTGTAAATCTCCAGTCATGTTTTTTACGTTGGAGATGGCATCATCTAAATCAGTATTGTCTGGATAAACATTTTTGTACTGTACTGATTTGGCCATGTGAACTGCCATATCCTTGTCCTTGCAACAGATTAGGATATTATCATGAGTAGTTTCATTAGATAACGGAATGCAATAGAATTTGCCGTTATAATTTACTTTAATTATATCAAATATGTGGATTTCCAATAGGTCATCAGCATTTATCACATAACCTGTAAAACCACTAATGTTTTGCTTTTCACCATTTTTTATTACATCATTCAGAGCATTAAAACCTAGTTCCGTTATTTTTATAAGATTTTTATCCTCGTGGCTGTTGTATGTAACTAAGATTCCGTTGTTCCAATTCCATATTTTGGCACTTTCAACTTCTCCATCATATTTGGTTTGATTGGCTGGAACTTCTATTGTTGTCCCATTTGGTGTTATTTCAATCCGTTCATAATTTACTGAAGTTAATATTATAAAAATAACACTTGCTACAATGATAAGTAGTATTATTCCAATAATAATTTTTTTATTGTCCATAGGTTACACCATCATTATTTTTTCAAGAACCAACATGGGGTTGATTTTAGAGTATGGCTATTTCAAAACATGAATTAAACAACATATCTTAATTAAAGATTGTATTTTATAGTATATTAATTAAATGAAAAATAATGTAAATTTAGAATTGTATCAATTTTTGAGAAATAAAAATATTTCATGAAAAGTTAGAAAAGATTGAATACTTTCTGTTGAATTATTAAAGAAATTATTTTAAAAAATAAAAAAAGAGTAAGCAGAATTATGCTGCTGTAACTTCGGTAACAAAGGTCATGTTTTCAATGGTTTCGGTTTCACCAGCTTTAATGGTGTAAATTGGGGAACCGAGTAAAATTAAGCCATTGCAAACTTCTCTGATTTTGTTATCAGTTACTTCTTGCATATGGGTTCCTTCGTAGGTAAATCCTGCATCTGCGTTGCCTTCTAATGCGAATGAAATTTCTTCACCAGATTTTTTATTAGTTGCTTTTACATTTAAAATCATAAATATAATCTCCAATTTTTTGATAATTATAATTATGTTCTTTAGTATTTTTAAATAATGCGGTTTAATTTTGTAATTTTTCCAAAATTTTCAAATCACTTTTTTCATATTTGTTATGTCCTTTCAAGTTT
>JAZUAV010000052.1:0-10160 GCA_045638165.1 Methanobrevibacter sp. | reverse complement strand
TATCACTCTTTTATTTGATTTAATTAAATTACTTAGATTTATTTATTAAATAAATTTCATCGATAAGCAATTAATTTATTATTGATTTTTATATTATTTAAATTGAAATGTCTTAAAATTTTAATATAACAATGTTAAGATATTTTATTCGTTGAAATTTCATTTATATCGTTGTTATTTTTCAATATAACACCGGCATATTGGTTAACTTTATATATATTTGACATCAAAATAGTATCGTTAATAAATATTTTATAGAAGGATAATTATTTCATTTAAATAATAATTATTCGATGTTTATTAGGTAGTATTAGAATAACTGTAAAAGGAAGTTTGTAATATGGATAAAAAATTGTTAAATCTTTTTTTCATATCTCTATTGTTCTTATTCTTGGTTTCTTCAGTTAATGCAACTGATGTACAAGAGCTCAATGATACTATTCTTTCAGATTGTAATTCATATCATATGATTGCATCTAATTTATCAAATGAAGATATACAAAATAAGTTTGATAATGCTAATCCTGATGATACATTTGAATTCACGGATAAGGAGTATAATAATATTTCTTTGGTTGTAGATAAGAAGTTAACTATAATTTCTAAGAGTAATAGTGTTGTTTATGCATCAAATAGTGTAAGTGATAAAGCTAAGAGTTTGGGAATAGATAAAACTTTCGGATTTTACTTTACACAAAACAGTGCTGGAAGCGTATTATCTGGAATAACTGTTATAGCTTCAGGTTGTGATTATGGTGTTGTTGTTGATAATGTAGAAAATGTAAATATTAAAGATAACACTGTCACAGGTGGGATTAACAGTATTTTAGTTAAAAACTCTGATAATATTGTAATTGAAGGAAATAATATTTCAAAAGCTAAAAGGAATGGATTACAGATTTTAGATGTTAGGAATAGTCTGATTAATAATAATGATATTTCATATAATAAAAAATCTGGAATTGAAACTTCTAATATTGACCATTGCAATATTACAAATAATAAAGTTCATCATAATGATTTAAATGGAATTTCAACATATAACAAGTCTTCATATATTTTAATTAAAGGAAATGAAGCTTATGAAAATGTAAATGGTATTTATATCAATTCAACCTCTGTTTATGATAGGGTCACATCAAATTCATTAACTTATAACAGAAAGGATCCTCGTTCTCCGATGGGAGGATTTGAAACAGGCAATGGGCTCTTATTTGGTGCAGGATTTAGAAGTGCGGGAGAATTTAGGCTCATCTTCCAATATAATTATCTGGCTCATAATGAGTTCTTCCAAGCTAAAAACTACTGGGAAAATGATGATTATAAATTGGAAGATAATTGGTTTGATTCTACTGATCCAACAAATACTTTTGTATGTCCAAGACTTTTAGCATCTTTAATGAAGCTAGATACATTGTCAATAAGTAATGGTTTAGGTTTCCAAATGAAAGATGCATCAGGCAAATCTGTTGAAGAATTCGCAACTTTCCAAACAAAAGTCAATGTTAATGGAAATCAATATACTGCAAAATTTGTTAATGGTAAGGCAGTTATTGATGTGGAATTGGATCCTAATGTTGAATATGATGTTGGTGTTGAAATTGGTGGTCAAATCGTTAACTATAAATACACTCCTGCAGAAGGGGAGAAAGGCGAATCAAGTTCCGATAAATCCACTTCAAATGAAGGGGATAATGGATTTGAAGAGGCACCTAGTCAAAATCAGGGAACTTCTGAAGTTCAAGGTGACTCTACTGCTAACAGTAATTCCACTTCTTATAGTAATTCGACTACTCAATCCGGTTCTGCTAATAACAAAGGCAACTCTTCCGGTTCACACATTGATAATTCTGTTGTTTCTGGTAATTATGGAACAAATAGTTCTGATATTCCATCTCAAGATACATCTGATAATGGTAAAGATGCATTATCAAATGGGGATTTTAATGCTGGGAATGCTGGAGATTCTCAAAGTGGTGACCAATCACAAGAAGGAAAAGCGTATGAAATTATACCTCCAGTTACAACTTCAAAAGAGATTATAAATACTTCTGGTCTTGTTGTTTTATCCATCTTGGCTTTAATGGGATGTCTTATCTATGGGTATAGGTGCAATAGTAAAGATGAATTCGATTAAATTTTCCTTTTTTCTTTTTTTATTTATACAACTTTTAACATATTGATTATTGATGACAATAAAAACTTATTCTTTTCAAATTAATACAAACAAAAACTTTGAAATTGTTGATATCACATCAAAAATTAATGAGTTGATTGATATTGATGAAGGGATAATTTCAATTTTTTCAAGGCATTCAACTTCTGCTATTGTTGTCAATGAAAATGAGTCTGGACTTTTAAACGATCTGGAATTCATGTTGAATGATATAGTTTCAGATAAATTCAGCTATCAGCATGACAGAATTGACAATAATGCAAAGTCACACCTGAAATCATTTTTGCTTTCTTCAAGTGAGTGTTTGCCTGTAAAAAATTCAAAACTTGATTTAGGCACATGGCAATCTGTTTTTTTCATAGAATTAGATGGACCAAGACGTGCAAGAACTGTAACTTTGACAATGGTTGGTGAATAATTGAAAAGATGGACGATAATCCTAATAGCTATTATACTTCTATTGATTATTTTAATAGTGATGTTCAATAATTATGGCACAACACATGATGTGAGCAATTACTCTCAAATAGAAACACAAATGAGAAAATTATGGTATTGAAAAAGAATCTATTTGTTAATAAATTCAATTTCAAATGCAATTACAGGATACTCAAGGGTAAAGTTGGTAATTACTTCAGGTGATACTTCACCGAAGAATCCTTTAATTGTACCTTTTTGAGCCTCACCAGTTACATCAGCCACCCTACCTTCAATGAATGTCTTATTTTCACTGTCAGTAATCTCCATGCTGTATCCTAAATTGCTTAAAACGCTGGTTACAACAGATTTTATTTCAGTAAAGTTGGCGGTTGAATGGCAAATTAATGCAGCCAGTTTTTTGGAGGATACTGTTTTGTTTTCTTTGGTTTCATCTATGTATAAAACATCTCCGATTTCAAATATCTTTTGAGGCAAGTCTTCATGTTTGTTGTCTTCTAAAAATTCCATTAGGCTATTGATTAAACTGGTTCTAATCATGGTTCTGTCAATGGTAATAGGTCTTGCAACTTGAACGTGATTTTCTTCAGGTTGGTTCATCTTTTCATAGTGTGCCTCTTCATTAGTAAGCATAAGGCTCATTACTTCCTGGAAGCCTAAACCAATCATCACTTCGCGGATGGTGCCTTCTGCCTTAAACCAGTTGTTTTCATAAGCTACAGTATTGATATTCGGCAGCTGTGCAACGACATCATTAATATGATATTGCACTGCAATGTTTTCAACAACATCCACTTCGTGCAAGATATCAACTCTGTAAGCGGGTATGATGGCTTTAACTTCGTTATCATTAATGATTTCAGCATCAAAACGTGCTTTTAAGAGCAATTCTTTAATATCTTTGGCAGTAAGGTTGGTTCCGCCAATTAGTTCGTTGGCAGTATCAACATGGACATTCTGTTCTTGAGGAGTCAGGTCAGGAGTTTTAATGGTTTTGTCAACATATCTGACTTCCATTGCTTTGATTTGACCTCCAACCTCTGCAAATGAGCAACATATAATATTTAATGCTTGATTGACTGCTCGCTCGTCAGTTCCGGTCACATCAACAATGATGTTTTTGGTGTCTTCTTTAAGTTTGGTTAACTCTCCGTTGATAATCGGCGGCATTGATAACACATTATCATCTTTATCAAGGATTAATGGGTATTTATCAAAGTCTTGGATTAAATGAGCATAATCTTTACCTTTTTCATGTTCGGTTAGGATTTCATCAGGAGTCATTTCTGTGTCTTTTTCTAAAGGAACAAATGCATTAGCATCTTTTGGAGTTGCAATATATTTGAACGGACCATTCACGACATCCGCATTGTGGATACCGATAGCCACTTTTTTCCTGTCCCTTCCGATTACCCAGTGAAGGTTTTCCTGGAAATCCATGACATATTTGAGTTTATCGCCGCTAAAGTCAACATTGTCTATTTTAGCAAATCCAATGTATGGTCTGATTTTTGCAACATCTGCATCCACTTCAACGTATTCGCCAGAATCTGTTACTTCATAATCTGGAAAACCAATTTCTTGGCCTATAAATCCTTTAAAAGATCTAGCCACACCTTCAACAGATAAATTGTCCGGACGGTTTGGGAAGAATTCGACCTTAATTTCTTCATCGTCAAAGTCTTCAATATCGCTAGACATCATGGGTAATGTGTCTATTAATTCATCTTTTTCCATATCTATTCCTAAATCTTTTAAATCTTGATATTTAAATGTAATAACTGGCATTTGATAACTCCTATTTATAATCCAAATATGATAATAAAGAATAGAGATTCAACAACAAAGTGAAGGGCTCTATGTTCTATTTCACCCATATCACGTATAAGCACTGTATGGGTTATATCAGTTACAAAATGAATAAGGGCCGCTAGAATTCCTATTATCGGATTTAAGAAAACTATTGAAACGACTATGAAATGGAATCCCGCTTCCATTATTTCATGAGCTAGCCATGTTTGCCATGTTGTTTTGGTGGTTTGCTGTATTAGTCCACCTAAAACTATGTAAAAGTTATTTAAAACCTTCCACATAAGTGTTGTGTGCAATACATCACTAATAGCCAATACAATAGCAACATAAAACCATAATAAGTGCATTTTAAACAGTCCTTTTATAGATTGATAATATTATTATTTATTAATTTTAGTATATAATAAAATTATCTATTATATTAAAAATGTTTACTTAATATTTTTAAATAATAAAATACATAATTAATAATATTATTTTTACTTAATTATTTTAGGAGAAAATATATGTCAAACAAAGAAATTCCTAAAGACTATGATTTTAAAAAAGAAAAAGAATGGGAGAAGAAATGGGAAGATGAAAACATCTACAAATACATTGGAGATGGATCTCGCCCTAGATATGTTATTGACACTCCCCCACCATACCCAACAGGCTCAATTCATTTAGGCCACGTATTAAATTGGGTTTACATTGATATGAATGCAAGATACAGAAGACAAAAAGGCAATGATGTGTTATTCACCCAGGGATGGGATTGCCATGGTCTTCCAACTGAAGTAAAAGTCGAAGAAACTCATGGAATCAAGAAAAATGATGTTTCAAGAGCACAATTCAGACAATACTGTATTGATTTAACATCAGATAACATTGCAAAAATGAAATCACAAATGCAAGCGATGGGATATTCTCAGGATTGGACTCGTGAATTTGTCACAATGACTCCTGAGTATATGAAAAAGACCCAGTATTCATTTTTGAAAATGTATGAAGATGGATTAATCTATCAGGGAAAACACCCAGTAAATTGGTGTCCTCGTTGTCAAACAGCTATTGCTTTTGCAGAAGTTGAATATTCCGATAACACTACATTTTTAAATTATGTTAACTTCCCTCCTGCAGTCGAGGATTCATATGAAGATATTGCATCTTCCCAAGTGTCAGGAAAACAAGCTGACCCTAAAAGTGAAGGCATCTTAATTGCAACCACTCGTCCGGAATTAATGTCTGCCTGTGTAGCGGTTGTAATTCATCCTGAAGATGAAAGATACACTCATCTTTTAGGCAAATATGTTGAAGTGCCTTTATCACACCAAAAAGTTAAAATTATTGCAGATGAAGAAGTAGATCCTGAATTTGGTACTGGTGCAGTAATGATTTGTACTTTTGGGGATAAAACTGACGTAAGTTGGGTTCAAAAATATGATTTGGAAGTTATTGATGTCATTGATGATGCAGGCATATTGACAAGTTCTGCCGGAAGATATGAAGGAATGGACTTGCAAACTTGTAAAAAACAAACCATTGAAGACTTGGATAGTGAAGGATATTTATTAAAACAGGAACAAGTTGACCAGAATGTTGGCCAATGTTGGAGATGTAAAACCCCTGTTGAAATTCTTTTGAAGGAGCAATGGTTTGTTGCAGTACGCGATTTAATTGAAAAGACCAAAACCGCAGCGGATGAAATGAGATGGGTGCCTGATCACATGAAATCCCGTATGGTAAACTGGGCGGATTCCATGGAATGGGACTGGTGTATTTCAAGACAAAGAATATTTGCAACCCCAATTCCGGTATGGTACTGTAAAGACTGTGGAGCAGTAATATTGCCTGAAGTTGAAGACTTGCCGATTGATCCAACCATAGACAAACCGAAACATGCATGTGAATGTGGCTGTGAAGAGTTTATACCTGAAGTAGATGTATTGGATACTTGGATGGATTCATCTATTTCACCATTATCCATTGCAGGATGGCCTGATGAGGATTATATAAATCATTTCCCATCAGATATTCGTCCACAAGGTCACGACATTATCCGTACATGGGCATTCTATACAACATTACGTTGTATTGCTTTAACCGGTCAAAAGCCGTTTGATGATATAGTAATCAACGGTATGGTATTCGGTGAAGATGGAAATAAAATGAGTAAATCAAGACCGGAATTTGTAGTCGGGCCTGAAGAGGTTATAGAAAAATACGGTGCCGACTCCCTAAGAACATGGGCGGCTAACAGCGTCCCGGGATCTGATGTGATATTTGATTGGAAAGATATCAAACACGGATACCGATTCTTAAGAAAATTCTGGAATGCATTTAGATTCATCAGCATGCAAATCTTTGATGAAGAAGTCTCATATGAAGATGTTAAAGATAATTTGGGACCAATAGATTTATGGATATTATCCAAATTAAACAATCTCAACATCACTGTCGACAATGCATTTGCAGATTATAACTTTGCAGAAACTATTACCTCCATCGAAAGATTCTTCTGGCATGATTTCTGTGATGAATACATTGAAGCAGTAAAATACAGATTATACACTGATGTAAATGATGAATCAAGAAGAGCTGCAAAATACACTTTAAGAACTGTAGTTGAAACTTCCTTAAAGTTATTAGCTCCAATTGCACCGTTCTTTACAGAAGAAGTTTACCAATACTTCGGTGATGAATCAATTCACAATACCTTATGGCCTGAAGTTTACGATGAATTAATCAGCGAAGAAATTGAAAGCAAAGGTGAAACTACCGTAGAACTGATTGATGAAGTTAGAAGATTCAAATCCGCTTCCAAAATCCCATTAAATGCAGAGCTTGCGGAAGTAAATGTATACACTTCAGATGACTCATTAGTGGAAATCTTCAATCAGTTCGATGACGATATCAAGGGAACATTAAAAATTAAGGATTTGGCAATTAGTTCAGGCAAACCTGAAGTTCATGAAAAGATCATCGAAGTTGAACCGGACATGTCTCAAATCGGACCTAAATTCAAAGGGGATGCCGGTAAAATCATAGGTTATTTGAAATCAACTGACATTGATGAAATCGGTTCTGTTTTAGAGGAAAATCATGAACTTGCAATTGGCGATATTGTAGTTCCTGAAGATATGTTAAACATCAAAAAAGAGATTGTTGGTGCATCCGGTAAAAAAGTGGATATCCTGCAATCTGAAAACCTAGACATGATCGTGGAAGTAATTAGATAATTACTTCTCCAATTTCTTTTTTTTTAAAAATTTAGTCATAAATCATTTTCTAATTGGCGAACTACTTTTGCAGGAACTCCTAAAGCCAGTGAATTGTCCGGGATATCTTTTGTTACAACAGCGCCTGCTCCAACAACAACATTGTTTCCAATAGTGACTCCTGGAAGAACAGTAACATTGCCTCCCAACCAGACGTCGTTGCCGATTATAATTTCTGATGCTTGTCCTAGTTCGTTGCGTCTTCCTTTAGGAGATAATGGATGGCCAACGGTTGTGATTAGTGTATTCGGTCCAATCATAACATTATCTCCAATATAAACTTCTTTTGTATCTAAAATTGTAACATTGACATTACAATTTAGGTTATTTCCAATGAAAATGTTTTTTCCATTGTCACAGTTAAATCCCTTTCCAATCCAGATGTTGTCTCCAACACTTCCAAGCATTTCCTTTAAAAAATCGTGTTGCTTTTGCCTGTCAGTTCCATCAATTGAATTATATGTTTCACAATTTCTAATTGCATTTTCCTTAAGGGCATATACTTCCTCATCACCATAACAATATTCAAGGCCCGCTTTTAGTTTGTCAATTTCTCTCATAGTTAACTATATTATTTATTTCAACTAAAAATTATTATTGATAAAATGATTCTTAAGGTTAAAAATATTTCAGAAATTGGTGGAGTTGTAAAAGCACCACCTTCTAAAAGTTATTCTCACAGAGCAGTAATTTTAGCATCCTTAGCTAAAGGCACATCAAAATTGTATGATATGCTATACTCTGAAGATACCTTGGCATCAATATGGGTATGCAAGACTCTTGGAGCACAAATAATTAAAACCGATGAGTATCTTGAAGTTATAGGAACCGGAGGAAAACTTCATAATTCTTCAGCAGAACCAATAGATTTGGCTAATTCAGGAACAACTTTAAGATTGATGACATCTGTTTCCGCTTTAAGTGATAATGAAGTGATATTGACTGGTGATGAGTCATTGCAAACTAGGCCAATGGGATTGTTAATGGAAGCGTTACAACCTTTAGGAATCAATACAGAATCTTTAAATGATAATGAAAAGGCACCAATATTAATCGAACCGGGTTATTGTGGTGGTGAAACTAACATTTATGGAAATGTTAGTTCACAGTTCATTTCATCAATTTTAATTTCTTCTCCGTTATCTAATCAAGGTGTTACTTTATATGTTCTGCCTGAATTTAAATCACAGCCTTACGTTAATATGACTTTGGATATAATGAGGAAATTTGGTGTTAAAACACTAAAAGGATATTATCTAAAGCATGATAACTGCGATAATGAGCATCCAAGTTGCAGAATTGATGAGTTTAAAGTAACAAAACAGGATTATGTTGCTTGTGATTATACCATTGAAGGAGATTACTCTTCTGCATCATATCTTTTAGCATTAATAGCTATCAATGGTGGAAAAGCTAAAATTAAAAACCTGTTTAGGAATTCAAAACAAGGGGATAAGGTGATTTTGGATATTTTACAGCAAATGGGTGCCAAAATCATTCGCGGTGAAGATTATGTTGAAATTGGATCTAATGGTAAGCTGAAAGCTATTGATGTTGACTTATCTAATGCTCCTGATTTGTTAATAACCGTGGCAGTTCTTGCTGCAATGGCAGAAGGAACAACTAATATTACCGGTGTTGCCCATGCAAGAGTTAAAGAAACAGATAGGATTGATACCACCTGCAGGGAATTGGAAAAACTTGGTTGCAATCTTGTTGAAAGAGAAGATGGAATGAGCATAACTGGAGGTGTAACTTCAGGTGTTGTGGATTCGCATGGGGATCACAGACTGGCTATGGCATTTTCATTAATTGGCCTTAAGCATGATATTAAGATTACAAACGGGGAAGTATTTGATGTGTCTTTCCCTGATTTTATTGAATCAATGGCAGAACTTGGATTTGAATTGGAGTTAGAAAATGAATAAAGAAGAAAGAGTAATTAAACTGATTGAAGATTTGGAAAGTACCTTTGAAATTAGAACATTCCTCGACCATGACCCTTACAAGGTATTGATTAGAACAATTTTGTCACAACGAACAAGGGATGAAAATACTGATCAGGCCACTAATAATCTATTTGAAAAATATCCCGATATCTATGCTGTTGTTGATGCTCCAATTGATGACGTTAAAAAGTTAATCAAGCCTGCAGGTTTTTATAATGTTAAGGCCGCAAGGATTCAGGAAGTTTCACAAATCTTGATTGACGAATATGGTGGTGAAGTTCCGAATACTGTTGAAGAAATGATTAAGCTTCCGGGTGTAGGCAGAAAAACGGCTAATTGCGTAATGGTTTTTGCTTTTGAGCTTCCTGCTATTCCAGTAGACACTCATGTTCACAGGATTTCTAATAGGTTGGGTCTGGTTGATACTAAAGACCCTGAAGATACCGAAGTGGAACTTTGTAAAATAGCTCCAAAGGAATTATGGATTAAATTAAATGATTTGATGGTTCAGTTCGGTCAGAATAT
>JAZUAV010000051.1:0-10149 GCA_045638165.1 Methanobrevibacter sp. | reverse complement strand
ATCTCATCCTCTTCAGCTTCTTCAAGAAGTTCTTTAAGAGACATATCAAAATAGATACAGTACTTTCTCAAAGATAGCTCATAGCTCTGTGTTGTCCCAATTGCATGGTTACAGCTTATTGTGAAATTTTTGAATAGCTCGTCATTCATCATATTAACCACTTTTATTTCTCGTATATTAAAAACCTTGAGAGAGAGCGCTTGAAAAGTAATAAGTATCTGAACTTTTGAAACAGTTCGTATAAAACAAAATTATATATACAAAAAATCTTAAATTTAATATCAAATTCATAGATTAAATTATGGATTAAATTTAAAAAAAGTTGTGATGGATATGAAAGCAAATGCACAAAAAATAGCTGAAGGAGTATACTGGGTGGGTGTACTCGACTGGGACTTAAGAACCTACCACGGTTATACCTTAGATGGAACAACATACAATGCATACATTGTATTCGGTGAAGATGAAGTTGCAATAATCGATAATGCATACCCTGGAAAAACCAAAGAAATGATGGCACGTATCGATGACGCTTTTGCTCAAGAAGGAAGAGAAGTGAAAGTTGACTACATCATCCAAAACCACGTTGAAAAAGACCACTCTGGAGTATTGGTGGATTTACATAAAAGATTCCCAGAAGCACCTATTTACTGTAGTAAAATTGCAGTAAACGGATTATTAAAACACTATCCTGCACTTGAAGGAGCGGAATTCATTACTGTTGGAACAGGCGACAGTTTAGATGTTGGTGGAAGAACTTTAGCATTCTTGGATGCATTCTTATTACACTGGCCGGACAGCATGTTCACATTGCTTGCAGATGAAACCGGTATTTTATTCCCTAACGATGCATTTGGTCAACACCTCTGTTTCACCAAAAGATTCTCCGATGAAATTCCAGAAAATGTCTTAATGGATGCAACTCAAAAATTCTATGCAAACTTAATTACCCCACTTTCAAAACTAGTGCTCAAAAAACTAAACGAAGTAGTGGAATTAGGTTTACTCGATTCTATTAAAATGATTGCGCCATCCCACGGTCAAATCTGGACTGACCCAATGCAGGTTATCGGAGCTTACCAAAACTGGGCTACCGGTGTATGTGAAGACAAAATCACAATTATTTATGATACCATGCACTACTCAACCCAACAAATGGCTCACGAAATTGCTGAAGGTGCAATATCCGAAGGCTATGACGTGGAAATCTTCTTCTTGCACGAAGATGAAAGATCTGAAATCGTCAAAAGTATCTTAACCAGTAAAGGAATTGCAGTTGGAGACCCAACCATTAATGACGTGCCATACCCAAGTATTGGAGATATCATGTACTACTTAAAAGGATTACTCTTCAACAGAACTGGAATTGAAAGAAAAGCTGTGACTTTCGGTTCTATGGGTGGAAGAGGTGGAGCTCCTGCAAAACTCGCTGAAGAATTAGGAACCTGCGGATTTGATGTAATAGACACTCAAGAAATTACCTTTGTACCAAATGCTGAAGAAGAAGAAGCAAGCTATAACTTAGGTGTCGCATTAGCCAAAGCATGTAAAGAGTTATAACCTAAGAAATGTAAAAAATATATTATAAATTCATAGGAGACATTACATGGTAAAATACGAACATGAAATTGGAATTACTAAAGGAACTCCTGTAGAAAACTATGTAGCAGGAAACTTTGAAGGTGAAACTAACGAAGTAGGTATCTACTTGGCTATGTCCAGACAAGCTTCAAGAGAAGGTTACGGAGAATTAGCTGAAGTATTCAAAAGATTAGCATGGGAAGAAGCTGAACATGCCGCAAGATTCTGTGAAATGAACGGAATCATCAAACCTACCCTTAAAGAAAACATCGAATGGATGATGGGTGGAGAAAAAATGGCAAATGCGGAAAAAAGAGAAGCTTCTGAAAAAGCTGAGGAAGCTGGTATCGAAACCGCTGCTGATTTCTTCAGAGAAAGTTCCAAAGACGAAGGTCGTCACTACAAAATCTTAGAAGGAATTTTAGAAAGATACTTCTAGATTCCTTAAACTTGAAAGAATTTAATTATTCTTTCATAATTTTCTTTTTTATTTTAAAAAATAGAAATAAACGCCCTAATTAATAGGGAGTTTAAATATAGTTAATTTCTTATTTTAATTCATTCTTTCCTGTTTTTAATCCAAGAACTGCCAAACAAGACCATAATTACAACTATAAGGTATGCTATCGGATTACCTGTAGCTAACATTTTAGCAGTACTTACAGCGGACATTTTCATAGGGTCAGCCGGCTGTTTTGGACTTGGAGAAACGGGTGTCTCATTTTTAATGACTTCCACAGTAGAATTATAATAATTATTAGATAGGTTACTGTCAGTTTCATTGCATGTGACATTTACCATATTAGTAATTAAACCTTCCTCAAGTGCAATGCAATACAAATCTAAGGTTGCACTTTCACCAACTGTTAAGTTGCCGATTGTCCATATTCCAGTTCCAACATCATAAAATCCTTTAGATGCATCATAAGCAACGTATTTGACGCTTGATGGCAATACATCAGTTGCCAGTACATCATGAGCATCGCATGGCCCATTATTTAAAACATTGATTGTCCATTTCACACTGTCTCCAATGAGAATGGATGAAACATTGGCTATTTTGCTAATGGTCAAATCACAAACAGGTTCTTTAATGATTAATGTATTGCTTACGAATTCATTAGTTCTACCATTATATGTAATAATAGTATGATTTCCAGGATATAACTTGCCTACATTATAAAGAGAGTTATAAATCTTCAAACCATAAGAACCGTTTTCATCGGTGAGTTGAGTTCTTAACTTGCCGTCAACTTTAAAGTCAAATGCCCCATCTGCAAAAGGATTTCCGTTTTCATCCAACAAACTTACATCAAATGTTTTATTTTGTCCATAGTAAACCTCTAAATCATTGCTGAATATTGTTTTCATAACAATGATCTTAGAAGTGGTTTGATTTTCGCCGAATTGCCCATCGTAAGAGATTATGGCATCATATTCTCCAGGCTGCAACATTATGGAAAATGCAGCATATCCTTTAGGTGTAACTTCACGCACATAAGTGGTTCCATCAATCATGATGGATACCATCTCACCGATTAAAGGAACACCGTCTTCATCTGTCAGATAAATGTCCAAACTCTTATAATAAGTCTTATATGTTGTGACATTGTCTGCTGTTAAGCTAACGCCGGGATTTGTTGCATAAGTGGTCACATTGATTTCCTCATCCATTCCTTGAACATATGAACGAGTAGTATAATTTCCCTTAACCTTTGGCTTAAGGGTGAAAATGATTTCTTTAGGACCGGTGTATGCTGGTAGGTTCCAGTACAATATATGCTGAGCTGGATCATAATTACAGTCCCCTACGGAAACATCCGCATCAACATATTCAACATTATCATCCAATACGAATACAACAGTCTCTTCATCATCAATATTGTTTATTTTATACCACATAGGAGACTCTTCATTAACCAATACATTATCTGGACTGTAAACTACCTCAAATACTGAATCGATTGTCTGGTTTTCAAAGATGTAGGTTCCAAGATACAGTTTATCCGGATTTTGAGGAATGTCTGAAGCCGGATAAAACTCATCATTGAAATAAACATAAGTTACAATTTCTGAAGTATTCAAACCGACATTAAGCCCATTATCATCACTTATAAAAACATCTACCCCGTATTTCTGTCCGTCAAGAGTATCATGTGCTTTATAGTCATAAATATGAACATTACGTCTATTCCAACCGGTATTCTCATAAGAACAAATCTCAACAATCGCATCAACAGGATCTATTGCATAGTCGCTATAATTTCCCTTACGAAGACCGAAATATTCATTTGAAATAATCATAAATTCTCCAGGCTGTAAGGTTCCATATACACAACCAGTGTAATAAGCTATACCATAACTTCCATCAGGAGCCTTGATAAAAAAGTGGCCATATTTATATTTTTTGAAGATATTTTGAATTTGAACAAGAGAATCTGATGAAATATTCTTAGAAAGAATCATTTCCTTAGCAAGATTTTCTATAGTCAAAGTGTCACTAACATTGTCACTATCTCCACCATGACTGGCAATCCATCCATCTTCACTGATTATTGCATGAATAAAATGAATTTTTGGATTATCTATTTCTTCTACAATACAATCAAGATCACCTATACTTTCATTATGTATAACAACCCCATATCCATTAAGCGGACCATCCTGTCTAAAACCAAAAACCGTTTCATCCTCTTCCTGAATAACGAAAGAACAACATTCAGAATCTGATTTATCAAAATCAAGACCAGAATCTGATTCATCAAGATCAGGACTTGATTTATCAAAATCAAGACTAGAATCAGAATCTGTTTGATTTGCATCACCAGCAGATACTGCGGTAATACTAATAAAAATTAATAAAACCAAAAATACTATAAATCTTCTTTTCATAAATAATTCCCCATAATATTAAATAAGATTCATTGATAAATAAATTTTTTGAATATTATCGGGCCTTTTAAAGATTTTTATGATTTTTATGAAAAAATATAATTGACTAAATAAAACCAGCTATGATACTAAAAACAACAACCATTGCCAAAACTGCTGAAATTGCATTGACAATAGGTTTGGCCTGTGCTTCGGATAATTTATATGTCAACAGAATTTCAAGCATGTGTCCTCCATCCAAAGGCTTGATTGGAAGTAAATTGAATAAACCGATTCCTAAATTCAAAGTGAAAATCCATTGCAAAAGATCTGATAAACTAAATAAAACCCAAGGGATAGGACCCAAGCTATTGTCAATTAAATTAAAATGTTTTGAAGCCTGAATACCGAAAAACCCTACAGACTCATTATTTGGATTTTTACCCAAAGTGACTGAATAATCACCCTGATCGGTTCCAACCGTGATATTATCTCCTGGTTTGAAGCTGCCTACAACATCCAAGTAACTTTCAGAATCGGTGATTTTGTGATTGTCAATTGATTCAATTACCATACCCTCCTTTAAAATACCTTCTGATGGAGAATCACCTACAATGCGGCCAATTTGAATTCCATCTTCAGCAAAATAATGAGGGACTGCATATGACGCTCCAAAAACAATCAGAATAGCTATCAATGCAAGAGTCATGTTTGCCATAGACCCTGCACCATAAACCCTTAGTTGAGATATTTTGCTGGCTTTCTTCAACTCCTCTTCATCAGGCTCTACAAAAGCTCCCGGAAGAATGGCAACCAACAAAAGACCTATTGATTTGATTGGAATTTTTTCACCGATTGCCTGTATACCATGTGAAAATTCATGCACCACCAGAACTGTGGCCAATGCTATAAATCCAGATAAGAACGGGACATAAATAGGTGAACCAGGTATTTCCACACCCGGAATGACAATCGAGACTGAAGGTGTTTCAAAAATACTTTCCAGTGAACTGACAAGTGTCCATGTAATAAAAATCATTGCAACAAATGATATTACTATTCCAAAATGCATGTACCATTTCCAGAATCTTGGGGAAAGGTTGGAAATTTTTTTAATTAACCCCCTAAGCCTTTCTGTTCTCCACATTATGATTGGAAAATTAATTTCAAAACCATGATTTGATAACTTATCTTTCAGAGTTATAGACAATATCCAGATGATGACAAAAGCTATCAAATAATAGTAAATACCATTCATTAAAATACACCTTTAACTACCAAAGTAGTGAATCGAAGAAGATAACATCAACTAAATCATCCTTCTGATATCCTTCATCATTTTCGCTTATGATGATATAGCTGTTCGCTTCAACCATTGAACGAATAATACCAGAACCTCTATTCAGGATATGCCTTGCATAATCATCATCAGAAAATGCACGGATGAAATCTGTTCTTCCGAGCTGTGAAGGTATCTTAAGCTTTGAAACTCTTTTAACAACATGGAAATCGAATGATCTTCCTTGCATTTCAAATAAATACTTTCTAGCAAACATGTCGAATTGACTCATTGCAGCAACTGGCTGGCCTGAAAATGTAAATACCATCTTATCATTAACAATTCCAGCTCCAGCAGGTTTTCCCGGTCTGATGGCTACCCCATGAAACAGTATTTCACCGATATCTGCTACTGCATCAAGTACAACATCACCTTTACTGATAGCTGTTCCGCCAGTTGTCATTATGACATCATATTCTTCAGATGCTTTTAAAATTGCAGAACGTACTTCCTCAAAAGTATCTCCAGCATGAGAAATATCAACAATTGCACCTGAATCTTCAACCATCGCTTTAATGGTGAATTGATTAGAATTAATAATCTTTGCTTTATCAATTTCCTCTTTAGTAGGTTCAACTAGCTCATTACCTGTTATAATTATTAAAACCCTAGGCTTTTTAAATACCTTAACGGTATCATAACCGGCCGAAGCAATCAAACCCATTTCCTGATATCTGACAAATGTATTTTTAGAAAGGATTTTCTCACCTTTCGTAATGTCTTCTGATTTTGGAGAAACATTCTCACCAGGAGTAACTTGAGAATAAATTGTCAAATCATCCCCCTCAGTTGTGGTGTATTCCTTCATGATAACCGCATCGGCCCCATCAGGAATAGGAGCACCTGTAGCTATTACAATAGCTTCATTTTCACCAACTTTTTCAGAAGAAAAGTCCCCAGCACCAATTGCATCAATGATCTTAAATTCTTTAGGTGCAGATTGAGATGCTCCGAAAGTATTTTCACCGATAAGTGCAAATCCATCCATTGCAGATTTGTCAAATGGTGGGGAATCATGGAATGCAATTATATCTTCTGCTAAAACTCTCTTATGAGTTTCACCGATGGGTATCTCTTCAACCTCCATGATTTTTTGATTGTCATTGACTAATTTCAATGCATTATTTAGAGACTCCAATTTAGATAAAAACATGTCAAAAACTCCCCCAAGTCAAATTCATGGCATATATTTTTCAAGAACACCATGATATGCATCATCTAAATCTTCAAAGCTAAATTCGTGATCGTTTACATTTAATGAAGTGCCTTTTACCTCACCAATAACAGCAACATCAACATCAATTTTTGCCAATATGTCATCTAATGCATCAGCTTTTACAGTTAATAAATATCTTCCATGACTTTCTGAATATAACAATTGAATTTTATCTAATTCATCATCAACTAAATTAACGTCACAACCTAATCCAGATTTAATAACCATTTCAGAAAGCGCAATAGCCAAACCACCTGCTGAAACATCATGAACAGCAGTGATATTCTTATCCACATCTTCATCTATTAATTTCAATACTGTCTGACCATTTGCAAATTCCTCATCAATCCTGATTCTTGGAGCAGTTCCTCTTTCAAGATTGTGAATGGTCCTTTGATATTCGGAACCGGTTAACTCATCGTAAGTTTTTCCGATTAATATGATTTTATCCCCTTCATTTTTAAAGTCCATAGTTCTGATATTTTCAATCTTTTCAACGCCGATTACGCCAACTGCAGGAGTAGGATTGATTTTAATTCCTTCAGTTTCATTATAAAAACTTACATTACCACTGATAACAGGTGCATTGAATTTTTCAGCCACCAAAGTCATTCCTTCAATAGCTGTTTTAAATTGCCATAATATTTCTGGAGTTTCGGGATTTCCAAAGTTAAGACAATCGACAACCGCATAAGGGGTAGCGCCCATTGAAATTACATTTCTAATTGCTTCTGCAACACAACCTGCCCCACCATCAAATGGAGATAATTTGGTATGTATTGTATTTGAATCAGTAGTGAGTGCAATGGCTGTTTCATCATCAATTCTTAAAATAGCTGCATCGTCTCCAGGTTTGACAACTGTCCTTACCTGAACTTCATGGTCATATTGTTTGTAAACCCATTCTTTTGATGCGATATTAGGAGAAGCCAATAGTTTAGGTAGTGATTCATAGACTCCAGGTTCCTTAAGTTCAACTTTTTTTGTATCTTCTGGAATTTCAGCTAATGGACGGTCAATTGAAGGTGGGTCTGCCAATAAGATTGTCGGCAAGTTAGCAAGTTCTTCGCCTTCATCAGAAATAATCATATTGTTGCCTTCAATAACTTCACCGATTACCGCTGATACTATTTCATGCTTATCGCAGATTTGCTGAGCAAGTTCAACATCATCAGGATTGATAACGAATACCATTCTTTCCTGAGATTCTGAAAGCATTATCTCATACGGAGTCATGCCAGTTTCTCTTAAAGGAATAGCGCGTAAATCTACAAGTGCACCATTTTTAGATGAATCTACAAGCTCTGAAATACAGCAAGTGAGTCCTCCACCACCTAAATCTTTTACTCCGCTCACATTAATTTTTTCAAGGATTTCCAAAGATGCTTCCAAAACTCTTTTTTTGGTAAACGGATCAGCAACTTGTACAGCAGGCCTGTCTTCAGTTTCACTGTCAGATGTTAATTCTTCGGATGCAAAAGTTACGCCATGAATTCCATCACGACCTGTAGTTCCTCCCATTAAAAGGAATACATCACCATGATTTGGTGCTTGAGCACGAACGATTTTATCCTTCTCAACTAGTCCTACACACATTACATTTACTAAAGGATTTGTTCTAAATGATTCATCAAACTCAACTTCACCTGCAACGGTTGGAACACCAACACGGTTACCATAGTCAGAAATTCCTTTAACAACATGCTCAAATAAATATCTGGATTTTTCATCTTCCAACGGTCCAAATCTAAGTGAATCTAAAAGTGCAATAGGCATAGCTCCCATAGATATAATGTCTCTTAAAATTCCACCAATTCCAGTACCTGCACCACCATATGGCTCAATAGCGGATGGGTGGTTATGTGATTCCATCCCCACAGCTAATGCGTATTTATCAGTTACAGATACAAGTCCTGCATCATCTCCAGGACCTAAAATGATGTTTTCTCCTTCAGTTGGGAAAGCTCTTAAAAATGGTCTGCTGCTTTTATAAGAGCAATGTTCTGAAAACATTACATCAAGCATTCCTTCTTCTAATTCGTTCATTTCCCTACCGAGGATTCCTTCAATATATTCAATTTCAGAATCAGCTAAAGTCATGTTAACACCCTTAATTTTTAATTGAAATAATTACTTTCTCTCCTTCAATATCCCATTCTTTGGTATAATCTTTAGATTCTTTATTGCATTCCTCTGTATCAGTTATAATCAAACTTTTTGCTCGTACTTCATGAGATATGACCTCAGATTGAGGAACAATTAAATCCTTAAATTCTGTTGAAGTTTCAACATCAACATTAATATCAGCTTCAACATCAAGGTCCAAGTCTTTTCTCATGTCTTGAATTCTTCTAATCAATTCACGAGCCATTGCCTCTTGTCTAATTTCTAAGGTAATATTAGTATTTACAAATACGTTTCCACCTTCAAATTCAGAGGATACAAAATCATCTGGAAGTTCTGAATCAAATAATACTTCTTCAGAAGACAATTCAATTCCTTCAATATTAACACTTCCATTTGCTTCAAGTTCCGCTTTAATTTGATTACCATCACTTTCCTTTAATCCTTTTACAACCTTACCCATATCTCCTTTAAGTTTTGGACCTAAAATTTTGAGATTTGGTTTTGCATTGAATGATAATTTATCAAATTCCTCAGCCCTTAAAACTTCTTTAGTGTTTGATTGGTCTTTAATGATGTCTTCCAATTCTTCAATAGCTTTTAAGACATTTTTATCTTGAGAAACAACAGTAATATCAGAAACAGGCCATCTTAGTTTGTATTGTGCCATATCACGTGCTCTAATTGAAGCTTCAATCACGTCACGAGCGACATCCATTTTAGCCTCTAGTTCCTCGTCAATTGCATCTTCATCATATTCCCAATCATTCATATGAATACTTTCAGGAGCTTCTGGATTTACTCCTTTTACGAGATTTTCATAGATTTCTTCTGATATATGAGGAGCTATTGGACACAATACGGAAATCAATTTGATTAGCGCTGTGTATAAACTGTAATATGCGCCTAATTTATCAGGGTCATCACTTTCAACCCAGGTTCTTCCACGAATAAGCCTTACATACCAACGGCTTAAATCTTCTAAAATGAAATTATTTATTTTTCTAGTAGCATTGTG